>DAHUXA010000188.1:6286-6514 GCA_027307405.1 Hyphomicrobiales bacterium
ACTGCTGGTTGCAGCGATGATTCTCGCTGCGGGCCTTTTGTTAATGGCCAAGGATGCACTTGGCCTAAGGTTTTGGGATTTGATTCCAGCCGACATTCCAATACTTGCGGGCGGAATCGCTATCGGCCTGACCGGTATCGGATTGGTTTCGTTGGCCGCATACGGCATCGTCCGCGCGATAGGTTGGGCGATTGATAGGTCTATCTAAAGTCGTCGCGACACAATTTA
>DAHUXA010000189.1 GCA_027307405.1 Hyphomicrobiales bacterium
GCGAACGGCGAGGTGATTGCGCTGCCGCCGATCGAGATCATTCCGGCCGATGGCGGCTTCGGTTTCGACTACCGCGCGAAATATCTGGCGAAGGCGACGCAGGAGATCTGCCCGGGTCGTTTCGCGCCCGAAATCAGCGCCGCGACGCTGCCGCGCGCAGTTTCATAAACATCAAGCCCCCATCCATTCGCCGGAAAGGATTTCAATTCCAGCAGCAGGCAGGCGAGCAGAAACATCAGGGCAGCAAATCCGATCGGACCGGTAATGGACTCGCGATTGGCAATCAGATCGTCGATGTTGAGCAGTCCGGTCACCGCATAAAGCAGCATGGTGCCGATCAGGAAAAACGTCGAGGCCAGCACCGTAGCCATGAGGTATTTGAATGTCGCCGACAGCGCAGCCGACGTGTCCTGCAGGCTGAGCAGCCCATAGGTGGCGATCGAAACAATCTCAAGAAACACGAATAGATTGAACAGGTCGCGGGTCATCACCATGCCCTGGATGCCCATGACTAGCAGCAGGCAAAGCAACATCGTTCCGTACTTTTCGCGCACGAAATAACAAGCGCCGAAAAGCGCGACAAGATTGACGCTGAAGACGAAAATGCCTTCAGGCAGGCCCATTCGCAGATTTATTGAATACGGAGGCGTCGAACCGCCAGTCAGTATGTCGATCGGTGGCGCGCCATAGAGAAGACTGTGCAGGCAAAAGCCGGAGATCAGTGTCATCGCGACGAGAGAGAGGATGAATGCAATTGCAACCCAGATCTTTCCGAACCGGTACAGTAGCGGGATAAGGAACCCGCCACCCAGGCCAACGGTAAAGATGTGCAGCGGGTGAAGAAGACTGCCTACCATTTCGACTCCGTGAACGCATCAATCGAAAGCGTCTTCTTGGATTCATATAGGCGGATTGCATAAGCCAGCATGACAGCTGTGACGGCCAGACCAATGACGATGGCAGTTACGACAAGCGCCGACGGTATCGGGTCAACAGCCCGCGCTGGAGCCTCCAACAGAGTCAGCGCGCGATCTATGATCGGCGCAGTTCCGTTCGTGACATAGCCGATCGCCACGATGACGATGTGGGTGCCAGTACCAATGAGCGAAAAGGCGATAATGATCCGCAGAATATTTCGGTGCGTCAGCATGCCCCATAGTCCGATCAAGATGAGAACGAGGCCGGTTGCCAGAACAACATTCGACATCATCGCCGCTCCTTCTGTTCAAGCCCGGAACCGATCAATAATAACGCTTAGCTCGCAGCCGACTTTCACACCCAGCAACACCGACAGGATTGGAATCGCGCCCGCACTGAAGAAGGCGCCGAACTGGCCAAGCGGGAGCATGCGATTGTCCAGGAATCCGCCGGCAAATATCAGGCCTGCGATACCCGTCAGAACAAACAGCACACCCGCTGCCGACTCCGTCATGCTGAGGAATTCGAGATCGACCCGGTATCGGGTGCTTGCCAGCACCAGCAACAAGACACCGGACGCGATCACGGCTCCGCCCTGGAAACCACCACCCGCCGACCGGTGACCGTTCATGATGATGTAGGCTGCGAAGATCGCGATAAGCGGAGCGAGAATTTGAGCGCCGCTCTGCACGATTTCGCTGGATAGCCTGGCCGTTTCCACAACCTTTCGAGGTGAGCTTTTGCGCCGCTTGTTGCTCGCACCGAGCACCAGACCCACGCCGGCCGCGACCATGAACAGAACCGCCACTTCCCCAAGCGTGTCAAAGGCGCGGTAGGTCAGCAGGATCCCAGTAATAACGTTCGGCGCGCCGAGCTCCTGCGGGATGAGCTTGACGTAGCTTTCCGCGAGCGGTCGCAGCGAGTGCCGTTCATTGTGAGCGATCACAAGGCTCGTGAATACAAGCCCGAACAACACGACCACGAGGATAACGAATGCGCGCCGCATCACTTGCCGCTCCTCCGTCGCTGCCGGGTAGCGCGAAGTGCATCAACCGTAGTTCTTCGTGTCATTGGAATCCGGATCATGTGGGCGGCGCGAGCCAGAGCATGTGAAGACACGGGATTTGTCATCAGCACGAAACAGATGATGATCAGCAGCTTCAGGCTCCACTCCGGGTGGTAGAAACCGAGCCCCAAAAGAATAAGCGTGTTGCCGAGCGTTGAAGCTTTGGTACCGGCCTGCATGCGGGTATACGCGTCGGGCATCCGCAACATTCCCAGCCCGGCGGAAAAGTGAAAGATCGCGCCGAGCAGGACGAGGATGCTTCCGATCAGTTCCGCCATGCTTTACTCCTTTGCAGTTGCAGTCCTGCGGATCGCATACAGAAAAATAAGCGTCGACAGGCCTGAGCCGATCGATGCCTCCGTCATCGCAACATCCGGAGCTCCGAGCAGGACATAGCAGACGGCCGCGAACAGGCTCGCCAGCCCGCCGCTCACCATCGCCGCCATGAGACTGCCGAGACGTATCGCCAGAATTCCGCTTGCGAGAATGCTGCCGCACAGCAAATAGACGAAAAGCTCAAGCATGCTGCTAAAGTCCTCGCTCGAGATAGCGGGCAATCGCCAGAACGGCCAAAAAACTGAGCACGCCATAAACCAATGCAACGTCCAGATAGATAAAGCGGTCTGCAATATGCGCGTAAAGCGCGATCATCGAAATGGAAAAGACGGTGAGCATGTCGACTGCAGCAACGCGGTCAACAACCGTATGACCGAGTATCAGGCGAAAAACGCCGAGCACGATGCCGCAAAAGATCAGGACCGCGGCGGCAACAAGGATACCTTCAGCCAAAAGCCTTCCCCAGATGCTCCTCGAACGGACCGGCGATAAGGCGGGTTGCCTCGTCCGTATCGGTTGTCTTCACATCGAGCCAGTGAATGAAAAGGCTGTCGCCGTCGATGTCGATCACCAACGATCCGGGTGTTAGTGCAATCGAATTCGCAAGTGCCAGCCGGCCCACTGGCGTCTTCAGTTTTGTCTTGATCTTCACGATACCGGGATTGATGTCGATGCGGGGCGCATAGACGTAGCGCATCATGTTGATGTTGGCTCGCACAAGCTCGACTATGAAAACGCCCACATACCGAATGAAATGATAGAGGCGCGAGGGTGAGAAGCGTACATCCTTCCATGCCCCCGACTTGCGCGTATACAAGTAGGCCAGGACGGCCGAAATCAGTGCGCCGGTCGCAAGGGCCTCAATCGCGAAGGACGAGTTCGCGGCGACCCAGACAAATGTCAGAAGAAACCAGAGCCAGAAAAAACCGCTTGGCATTTTAAAACCGGGCCGATGCGGTGCCATGTCAACACCCAATCATAAGACATTTTCTTCGTGCTTGCCTAGAAAGATCCAAAAACCGACCCGAGCACAATGACTGCTACCAATGCGAGAATTGCGCTCACAATTCCAACCATCACGATATCGAAATAGCTCTCGCGATGCGTGGATCCACAAACCGCGAGAAGCGTCACGACCGCTCCATTGTGTGGCAGGCTATCAAGGGTCCCCGATGAGATAACAGCGACCCGGTGCAGCAAGGCCGGGTCCATCCCAATGTCCATCGCGAGTGCCAGATAAGTACTTCCCAGGGCATCGAGTGCAATCGTCAGGCCGCCCGAGGCGGACCCCGTCAGCGCGGCCAGGACATTGGTGGCGGCCGCAAGCGAGACAAGCGGCCCTCCCGAAATGCCGAGCACCCAATCGCGGACCATTGCGAAGGCAGGCATCTCCGCCACGACAGCGCCGAAGCCGACAAGACTTGCTACGCTAAATGCGGGAAGCACCGAGGCGTTGGCGCCTGCGTCGACCGTTTCACGCAACGTTGGCAGCCGCCTGAAGTTGGCCACCAGCACCGCAACAATGGCGCAGGCCAACGCTGTGACAACCGCCCAAACGCCACCGACCGCCGACAGGGACGTTCCGCCCCAGCGCGGTTCCGCGAGGAAGGAGACGTCGAGCCTTGGCAAAATGACCAGCGACATCGCCAGGTTGACGACAATCACGACGACGAGGGGAATTGCAGCAACGAATGCGGGCGGCGGAACAGCGGCGGTCTGCCCATGATCAAGTTCGGCGGGATCGAACTCGTGTGCGGTCGTGGCACGCTCGCGCGCTATCTTGACTGTCTTGACATGCTGGGGCTGTTTCGCGGTACCGGTGTCATCCGGGTCCTGCCCTGTATGACGCGATTTGGCCTCAGCACGATTGAGCCACCACATGCCGAAGGCGAACATGATCACCGATGCCACGATGCCGAGGCCCGGGGCGGCGAATGGCGTTGTGCCGAAGAACGGCATTGGAATGGCTTTCTGGATCGACGGCGTCCCGGGCAAAGCCGACATCGTGAAAGTGGACGTTCCAAGCGCAATCGCGGCAGGCATCAGGTGGCGCGGGACCCGGGCCGCCCGAAACAATTCCTGCGCCATGGGCCCGATGACAAAGAAGGCAACGAAGAGGCTGACGCCGCCATAGGTAACAAGCGCGCTCGCAAGCACCACTGCCAGAATCGCGCGTTCATGCCCCAGCTTGCGGATGGTAAAATCTGCGATGGCTGTTACCGAACCGCTATCCTCCATGAGCTTGCCGAAAAGCGCGCCAAGCAGAAACAGCGGAAAAAACTGCGCGAGGAATTGCGACGCGCTGCCCATAAATGTCTGCGTCCAGTGAGCCAGAAGCGGCTCGCCGGAGAAGAGAGCTGCGATAAGAGCCGCTATCGGCGCAAGAAGCAGCACTGACCACCCTCGAAAGGCCAGTGCAACCAAAAGGCCGAGGCCGGCCAGGATGCCCAACAGACTCATGGCTCAGCACTCCGACAGCAGCATATCGATGTCAGTTGTGGAACGGTGACCCAGGTCATCCGCGTGCGCATCCAGAAACTCGCCTGCTGCACGACGTCCATCCGTTCGCAGTATGGTTAGAAATTCCCATTCGGCGTTGAGCTTCGACGAGTAGCCGAGGTCAGTCATCAGGTCCGTCATGATCCTGTGCGTCCGCATGCCGGCCCAACGGGCGCCCTCACCCTTTCCCGGGTCAGCCACTTCGCGCAGAAGCGCAATCATGCGCAGCTCTTTCATCAGAGGCGAGTTGAAGGATATTTCATTGAGCCGATTGAGAATTTCGGCAGCCGTACGGGGCGTGCTCGGTCGCTCACGCGGATTGATCTGCACCAGGATTGAATCGTGGGCCTCGCTTTCGCGGACCAGAGGCGTGATGGTTGGATTGCCAGCGAAACCTCCATCCCAGTAAGGTTCGCCGTCGATCTCGACCGCCTGAAACATCGTCGGCAGACATGCGGAAGCCAGCAGGACGTCGGCAGTAATCTCCGCATTGCGAAAAATACGTCCGCGCCCGGTATGGACGTTTGTTGCAGTGATGAACAACTTGATCGGCGAGCGGGCCAGCCGGGTGAAATCAATGCTTTCGGCAAGAATGTCGCGCAGCGGATTAAAACCACGTGGATTGAGATCGTAGGGTGAAAATACCCGCGTCATGAGATCCATGGCGACGAATACAGGGGATGAATCGAGCGTCCAGCGTCCCAGCATTCGATCAACGAGCGTGCGCTGCAGTGGACTGAACGCAGCAGCGCGCGACACGCGCTGCCAATATGCGTCAAGCGCGGCGCGTGCTCCCTCGGCCCCACCTTCGGTCCATCCGTCCGCCAGGACTGCTGCATTCATTGCTCCGGCTGAAGTGCCCGATATCGCGACAATTTGAAGCCAGGGCTCCTCGAGAAGGCGGTCCAGGACACCCCAGGTGAAGGCGCCATGAGAGCCGCCACCCTGCAGGGCGAGGTCGATAGGTAACAGGCTACGCTGATTTTTCGGCGGCATTGTTTTTGTCCCAACGGATGGTTTCGTCGCAAGACGGGTGCAGCAAGCGAGAGATCGCAGTCCAGATCGGCGACGACATCTACGCCGAGCTGCCGGGATAGCACCGCACCGGGATCAAAGCGATCGGAGACCTGTGCGTGCGCGGTGTCAGTTGCCGGGATTACCTTGCATGCGGCTCATGCGGGCGCGGGCACCCGCCTGTCGGACGAGCTTTCCTCCCTCCCGAACCAGGTCACATACAGCGTCGGCAAGAAGACCAGCGTGAGGATTGTTCCAACCAGCAATCCTCCCATGATTGCGAAAGCCATCGGCCCCCAAAACACCGTTGGAGCGATCGGGATCATGCCGAGAACTGTCGAGATCGCCGTCAGCATGATGGGCCGGAAGCGTGTGCTGCTTGCATCAATGGTTGCCTGCCAGACGCTTTTTCCCTCGCCTCGTTCGGCTTCAATCTGCCCAATCAGAATGACGGCATTCTTGGTGATCATGCCGAGCAGCGCCAAGGCCGCGGCGCGCGGAGACACGCTGCCTTTCGACCCTTTCTGCTTCTGCACATCGGCGATCACGCCCTCAACGAAGTGGATGTAATCCTTCTTCCGTTGGTTGATCTGC
>DAHUXA010000018.1 GCA_027307405.1 Hyphomicrobiales bacterium
CGGCGCAGTGGCCTACGGCATTGCGCGCGATCTCGTACTCGGCCTGGAAGTCGTGCTGGCGGACGGCCGGCTCATGAACCTTCTGTCGAAACTAAAAAAGAACAATACCGGCTATGACCTTCGGCATATCTTCGTCGGCGCAGAAGGCACGCTTGGCATCATCACTGCTGCGGTGGTGAAAATGTTTCCGCGTCCGCGCGCGGTCGAAACCGCCTTTATCGGGGTGCCCTCCCCGGCTGCCGCTGTGAAGCTGCTCAATCTGGCGCAGGCGCGCGTCGGCGGCACGGTGACCAGTTTCGAGCTAATCGTCCGTGAGGTGATCGAATTCGCGCTCAAGCACGCGCATGGAGCGCGCGACCCGCTCACCGGCAAGCACCCTTGGTATGTGCTGATGGAAGTCTCATCGCAGCATGGCGAGGCTTTGCGCGAAAGCGTCGAGCAGCTGCTGGCCGACGCCGGCGCCAAGGGCCTGGTCGAGGACGCGACGATCGCAGCCAGCCTCGATCATGCGAAGGCGTTCTGGCACTTGCGCCATATACTACCGGAAGCGCAGAAGCCGGAGGGCGGATCGATCAAAGCGGACGTTTCTGTTCCGGTGGCGTCGGTTCCTGAATTTCTGGCCGAGGCAAGCGCGGCGGCCAAGGCGATCGTTCCGGGCTGCCGCCCGGTGCCGTTCGGTCATCTTGGCGACGGCAACGTGCATTTCAATGTCAGCCAGCCGGTCGGTGCCGATCCTGCGCAATTCCTTGCGCGCTGGGGCGAAGTCAACGATGTCGTGAACAAGATCGTGCTGAAATACGGCGGTTCGATTTCAGCCGAGCACGGTATCGGCAGGCTCAAGCGCGACTCGTTGGCGAAAGTGAAGGATCCGGTCGCGCTCGAGCTGATGCGTGGTCTAAAGCGCATGCTCGATCCCAACGGCATCCTTAATCCGGGCAAGGTGCTCTAGCCGCACCCTTATTGCGTTACGATCACGCGCCCTTTCATATTGGGATGAAACTTGCAGAAGTAGTCGGTCGTCCCTGGCTTGTTCGGCACCAGCCGCCCGGTTTGTTTCGGCGCGAGGGTGACATTCCAATCGCCGTTGGTGGCCGTCGCGGTATGCGCGAAGGCATCCTTGTTCACCCACTCGATCGTGTCGCCGACCTTGGCGTTCACATCAACAGGCGCGAACTCGAGCTTATCGACAGTCACTTGAATCGTCTCCGCCTGCGCCGGGACGGACAGCAGCCCGAGCGCAACCAAAGCGGCGAGGCTGATCCGTCCCGGTCTCACGGCGAAAATCCTCGATCTACTTGACGTCGGAGACGACGTGTTCGGCATGCTGCTGATGGCCCTGGAAAATCTTCAGGCCGGTTTGCAGCAGACTCTTGAGCTCGGCGTTGTTCGCTGAGGGAATGAGCGTGTTTTCGAGCGCGCCGTTCACGGTCTTGTGGTAAGCGACCTCGTTGGCGACATACGCCTTGTCGAAGGCGGCGCCGTTGAGCTTGGCGAGCTCGTCGCGCTTTGCCGCCGCCTGTTTGGTCAGTGCGCGGCTGGTGTCGTTATCTTCCGGTTTCACGTTCAGCTTCTTGACCAGCGCAAGCGCCTGCTTGTTCACCTCTGTGTGGTCGCGCACCATATCCTGGGCGAACTCGCGCACTTCCTTGTTCTTGGATTTATCCAGCGCCTGCTTGGCAGCATCGATGTCGAGCTGACCTGCCGTGTAGGCGATGTGCGCGATTTGTGGATCGGTCGGCTTGGCGCCTTGCGCGAGTAAAGGCGCGGACAGCAGGCAAAGCGTCGCAAGGCCTGCGGTTAATCTGGCAATCATGGGAACCTCCTTGGTGCGGCCGTCAGGCCGTGCCGTGCATCGATGAGATGTTTGATGCAGCAGGGCGCCAGAGGTTCCCGGCAATTACCCGGTGCAGATAAGGCTAACCACTCTCTCGGTCATGCGTTGGCAGCGCTGGCCGCCAAAGGGGAAACTGCTGGTGAGCGCGGGACCAAGCTGCTTGTCCAGTTGCGCGCGCAACAACACACGTGCGCGGTGCAGCCGCGTTTTCACCGTCTCCGCCTGCAAGCCGAAAAGATCGGCGGTTTCCTCGACGCTCATTCCCTCGACGATGCGCGCAACGAACACGGCACGGAACGCATCGGGAAGCTCATCGATCGCCTGTTCGAGCACCGCACGAATTTCGCCTTGCGCCATGGTTTGCTCCGGATCGCTGGCGGCCGCCGAGGCTGGAAAGTTGATGATCTCCGCCTGATGGCGATTAACGCCGTAGGTTTCCCAATCCACCGTCGGGCGCCGGCGGCGTAAACGCCCCAGTGCCTCGTTCATGGCAATGCGCGTGATCCATGTGCCGAAGGCAGCGTCGCCTCGGAACAGATCGAGGCCGGTGAAGGCGCGGACGTAGGTCTCCTGCACGACATCCTCGGCCTCGGCGTCATTGCGCAGGATGCTCCGCGCAATGCGAAACAGGCGGCGATTGTATCGCTTGGTGATGGCGCGAACGGCGGCTTCGTCGCGCCCTCGCGCCAAACCCACCAGATCCTCATCGCTGAGCGTTTCGGCGGCGGCATGTTGAGCCTGCGTCACTGGCATGGGTAGTGTCCTCTATTCTGATGCATTGGATGCATCAGCGCTTAAAAGGTTCCGGCGACCCGACAGGTCAAAACAAAACCCCCTGCCCGTCGTCCTTCTTGGCACGTTTGGCAGTGCGGGGTGGCGCAGCGAGTTCCGGTACCGGCGCGGCTTCGACCAGCGCTGAATTCCGTTCGACCAATTTCGGATTGTCGTTGGCGGTACGATTGACCGCGGTCGAGACCTCATAGGCCTCGAGCAGATCGTCGGAAGGCGGAGCAATCAGTACGGCGGCCGTCTCGGCATCGACCTTTGCGCAATCAAGCCACATATTGAAGGCGTCCGGCGGCACGACCACCGGCATCCGCTCATGAATGTCGGCAAGCGCACGGTTGGCCCGCGTCGTAACGATCGCGGCGGTTTCCAGCTCCTCGCCATTGGGCCCGGTCCAGGTTTCCCATAGGCCGGCGAAAGCGAGCGGCTGACCCGAGTTCGCGCGGACGTAATATGGCTGCTTGCGTGTGCCGGCCGCTTTCCACTCGTAGAAGCCGTCAGCAGGAATCAGGCAGCGCCGGTACTTCATCGCGGCGCTGAAGGCCGGCTTGTCGATCACCGATTCGCCACGAGCGTTGATCAGCAAGGTGAAGTTTTTGGGGTCCTTCACCCACGACGGCAGCAGCCCCCAGCGCACCAGTGCGAACTGACGCTTGCCGTCCATCAAGCGAACAATCGCGATGGGCTGGGTCGGCGCGATGTTGTAGCGCGGCGGAAAATTGGGCTGTTCGGGGTAGCCGAACAATGCCCGGATCGCCTCCGGCGCAGAAGTCACCGCATAACGGCCGCACATCGAGCCAGCCTCAACCATTGCGCGTTTAAGTGCAATTTATCGCCGTGAAAGTCTTTCATTCGACTATCGTAGCTAACCTAACTCGTCCTGATCTAACGTCTTTTCTCGGATGATTTAGTGGCTGGATTGCCAGGTTCAACCTTCTGCGACGGCGCCGCGGCGAGCCAAACCATCGATTTACAATGACGTTTTACGCGCGGAGTAGTCGGGCTTCCGCGTTTTGGCCGCACGGCTGCCGGCAGTTTGAAAATTAAGTCTACCATCTCCATCTATGGTGCATGCACGAAGAATTTGACCCAACCGACTATTCGGTCGTCGTGAAGTTGCGAGGGACCCAACCTAAGCCCTGGCGATGGGAGATCTACTGTGCTGGTAAAGCTGGGCCGGTAGAGCGCTCGCCTGTCTTTTTTGAGAGCATGGCAGCGGCGGTCAAAGAAGGGAAAAAGGCCCTCGCGCAGTTGCTGGCGAAAGCAAAGCACGCCGCGTGACCTAGACGCGCAATAGCGCGTCCGCTTCGCGCGTACTAATCGAAAGACTCGCCGACCGGTCTACGCGAAAATGCGTCGATGCAGTAACGGCGCATCAGATGCGGCGTGGTCCGGCACGATGCTGATGCGTTGGTCGCGACAGCGGCAAGGCACAGATTTTCGGCTGCTCAGATTTATCTTGCGACCGTTCGGCAAAACGACATACCGCCGGATCATCGCCCCGCCGCCCTCGACCACGTATTTCGTGCCATCCGGAAAACTCTTTGGCAGACGCATGTCACCCCCACTTTCTTTCGCCCAATGATACCGGACGGCAGTGGCACGGCTGCAATTTGGCAAAATTGCAGTTATCCCCGTTCTGCACTCCGGCTGTGGCGGGAGACTTTTTTCGGCGTTGCCCGGGAGAATGTGTCGCCAGCGTGACCAACAATATTACCGCAGCGGTATTGAGTTGCTCCTGACCCGTCACTCTTTACCGCTAATTTTCCGTCGTCGATTTGGATTGTCTTATCCGGCTCGGCGCCGGACGTTCCAAATCACATTGGTACGAGAGTACCAAGTTCGTGCGTAGGTGCCCCGGCCAACGTGCCGGGGCATTTTACGCCGATACCTCAGTTTGCCCGGCCGCCGCCCATTTCCTGTTGCCAGCGTTTAATTACCCCGAGCGGAAATTCACGCTCACCTAGGCCAACGCGCCGGCAGGCCTCGGGCCACATTTTGAGTAAGGCTTGATCGCGACGGAACAGCTCGCTTTGCGAGACCTCACCGACTTCAGAGCTCGGCCATTGTTCCGCTGCCATTTTCAATAGCGCGATGAGTGGAGCTATATCTTTCTTCTCAGTCATCATGGCTCATCCCCTTCCATTCCTCAGTAATCGGCAGAATAGACGCACCAATCAGATCCCGCAGTGCTGGCCATCACAAAAGAACGAAAAGAACGTATGTGATGCACGGGAGCATCAGCGCGGTACAGCTGAAAAATCGGGACTAGCCTGGATCGGCTGGATCGGTATTTAGGTCCGCTGGGGAACTTTGTGCAAAGCGGCAGTTCATTGGGAACGATGTGTCACAATTCATTGCGAACGATGTGTCAAATGACACCAAGGCACACCTCCATGAGAAGACGGCGTCCTATGCGTCGCCCGTGAATTGACGAGCTGGGAGTATCATCGGCCCAGCGTACCAATATAGGCCGCTAGGTCGCCTGTTTCGCCGTCGGTCGGCGAAAAGTTCATTTTCGGGTGCGGTCCGCGGATAGCATTTACGAGTAGTTCGGCGTTCGCTCCGTACTTTCTTGCAATCGTCTCGAACGGCGGAGCTTGCGCGACGTCCTGACGTTGGCCAGGAGCTACGATATGACAAGCGGCGCACTGACTCTGTGCCAGACGTCTGCCGTATTCGGCATCGGCAGCGTGTGCGAACGATGCGGCCCAGATTGTGGCAAGCGCAATTACCATCAACTGCCGCTTCATTGCTCGCTTCCCCGACTGCCCCGTTGGTCCCGTTCAAGGCGGCGTCTTGCCGCTCTCAAACGTCGTGTCTCTTCGTCAAGCGTCTCAATTTTCTCGTCGAGCTGCATGATCTTTAATTTTGGCGCACCGGTGCCTCGCAGCTTATCGAGCGCTTCACCGACGGACAGTTTGGTTGTTTCAGCCATGGCGGAATCCTCTACAGACGGATCGAAAACGATTTGATCTAGATCAATGCAGCGGATTGGAATTGCAGTTTGTTTTTAGAAACGGTGGAGAAGCCCTTTGATTGGGCAATATGCGTAATTTACTTTTTCACCGTGCGCAGACGCTCTCGGGCAGCCCCTAGCCTGAGAGCGTCTCCTTGGCTAAACGGCCAAAGAAACTTCCCCCGTTTTCCTAGCGGCGTAGCTGTCCTTATGCGCTCTCGTTCTGCGCCGTGCATTTCCAGCCGAGCACGAGGTACAAAGCGCGCATCGAATAGCTGCCTAATGTCCGAGGCTAAATGGGGTTATAAATTGTTTAACGCCGTCGCACAGAAGAGTTAGCATTCTCGCCGCCCGGAAAGGACTCAAAAAGTAAGTGCAATTTAACCCCGCATCGTAACAGTGGCGGTCCGACCGTCTTCGGGGGTGGGGTCTCGATGAAATATCAGGATTGCGCGGACGCCGCGCAAGTGTCGGACGAGACGTGTGCTGATTTGGCGTCACAGCTCGCCGATGCCCACATCAACCTGGCGACTGGCCTTGCCACCGACTATCTCAACCGTTTCAGCGAAGCGGTCATGCTGCTCGACATGCTTGCGAACTTTCCGGAATTCCGTGCAGACTTTATGGCTTGGGAACCGATGAGTTACCGGGAGCATTTCCGTCTGTCACATTTCAAGACCCGCGACACCGTGGTCGCCGCCTATGACAAAGCCGATCCGGACTTGCGCAACAGCCTCGACACGCTGGCCGTCACGATGACGATCGTGCTAGAGGCAACCCGGGCGGCGATGGACGACACCGATCGGCGGCCGGAAACGGTCGCGGCCCTCGCCGGAAACGCCATCGGTTGGCTCAAGCCACTGATTGCGCGTGCCGGTGCGATCATCAACGGTGAGGCCGATGTGAAGAATGCACCCACACCGCAGGACGTCGTCGACAAGCTGATGAAACGATAGATCGCGTGGCCGACCAGCGAACCTATCCGCAGCGCCCTTATCTGGCAGTTAGCGCCGCCATCATCCGCAATGGCAAGGTCCTTATTGTCCGTCGTGCGCGGAGCCCCGCGCTTAACCTCTATACGTTGCCCGGAGGCACTGTCGAACTGGGAGAGGCGCTCACCGATGCGGTCATCCGTGAAGTGCGCGAGGAGACCGCGCTCACAATCGAACCGGTGGCGCCCGCCGGTCATCGCGAAGTGATCGCCCGCGATTCCGAGGGACGGATCGAGCGGCACTTCGTCATTTTGTGTTTTGCCGCGCGATGGCTCGCAGGCGAACCTGTTCTCAATGACGAGCTTGATGACGCGCGTTGGATTGACCCATCGGAGCTCGGCGCGTATCGGACCACGGATGGTCTGGCTGAAATCGTCGCCGCCGCCGCGGCGCGTCTATGCTGATCGGCCTGCCTTGCGATTATGCCCAAGCCGGCGCATATCATCCGCACGGACAATTTGAGCAAACCACGTGAAGAAACTTCTCGCCATCGGATCGATTCTGCTGTGCCTCGTTTTGCCTGCACGCGCGCAAAATGAGGCGCCTGCTCCTTTTGATGGCGACCTGGAGAGGCTCGGCGAAATCATGGGCGCGCTTCACTACTTGCGAGCGATCTGCGGCGCCAATGAAGGACCGAGATGGCGCAATGAGATGCAGGCTCTGATCGACGCCGAAGCGCCGAGCGGCGAGCGGCGTCGCAAGATCGTGGCAAGCTTCAATCGCGGTTACCGCGGCTTCCAGCAGACGTACCGCACCTGCACTCCCGCTGCCGACCTCGCTATTCGGAGGTATCTCGATGAAGGCGCGAAAATTGCCCGTGAAATTACAGCGCGATATGCCAACTAATTCCAGCAGTTAACCTTTTCTTTATTGTAATCTAGTGACCCGCGATCCGCGTGCTAACGTCCAATTGGGACATGGAATTGGTGTTCACCTTGGACGCCGCCGGGGACGCGATAACCATGACAATCGCTCAGGATTCAATTGGCGCGCGTGAGTCAATGTCTGACCGCGAGCAGAAGTTCGTGGCGCTTGGTTATCTCCAGGAAGCCTGGGCAGAAGCGCGCCTCGAGGGCGTCGACGGTGATTGCCTTGCGCAAGCCTGCCTGTTTGCAGCCCTCACCGAATTCGTCACGACCTATGGTGAAGAGGCGACCGCAAATCTCGCCAATGGCTTGAGCGACCGGATTCGCAATGGCGAATTCTCAATCGAACGGGCGCGGCAATAGTCACCTGAGGCTTTAGCTCGCCAAAGTTTCCAAAAATCGTACACGTTCGCCTTGGGCCGGCGCGGCGAGACTGCCCTCCCACATCACTTTACGGCCGCGAACCAAAGTTCCTATCGGCCACCCGGTAACGGTCACCCCATCATAGGGAGTCCAGCCCGCGCGTGAAGCGATCCATTTGTCGGTGATCGTCTCGCTACGTTTGAGATCGACCACAGTCAGGTCGGCGTCATAGCCGACCGCAATGCGGCCCTTGGCAGCAATGCCGAACAGGCGCGCCGGCCCCGCGCTGGTGAGATCGACAAAGCGCAGCAACGACAGCCGGCCTGCGTTGACGTGGTCGAGCATGATAGGAACGAGAGTCTGCACGCCCGTCATGCCCGACGGACTCGCCGGATAGCTCTTCGCTTTTTCCTCGCGGGTGTGTGGCGCGTGATCGGAACCGAGGACATCCACAACTGCGTCTCTAATACCGTTCCAGATTCCGGCACGATGTACCGCATCGCGTACCGGCGGATTCATCTGTGCGCGCGTACCGAGCCGCTCGTAACAGCTGGGCGCGTCCAGAGTAAGATGATGCGGGGTGGTCTCGACCGAGGCCACATCCTTGTGACCGGCGAGGAACTCAATCTCCTGAGCGGTTGACACGTGCAGGACATGGACGCGCGCACCGGTTTCGTGGGCAATCGTGACAAGGCGCCGGGTAGCTTTGAGCGCGGCAACATCGTCGCGCCAGATTGGGTGCGAACGCGGGTCGCCCTCCACGCGCAGGTTCTTGCGATCGTTTAGTCGCGGCTCGTCTTCGGCATGGAACGACGCGCGACGGCGGATCACTTTCAGGACAGCGCGCAAGCCGGCATCGTCGGCGACCAGCAGGGAGCCGGTCGATGAGCCCATGAACACCTTGATGCCGGCGCAGCCAGGAAGCCGTTCCAGCTCGGCGAGCTGTCTTGTGTTATCGGCGGTCGCACCAACGAAAAACGCGAAGTCACAATGCATGCGGTGATGGCCGCGCTGGACCTTATCGGCCAAGGTGTCGGAGCTTACTGTCAGTGGATCGGTGTTGGGCATCTCGAAGACGGCAGTAACGCCACCCATCACCGCTGAAAGAGAGCCGCTTTCCAGGTCTTCCTTGTGGGTAAGGCCCGGCTCGCGAAAGTGAACCTGGGTATCGATCACGCCGGGCAACACGTGCAACCCGCGGCAATCGATCACCTCGCCGGCCGGGGCCCGCGACAAATCGCCAATGGCCGCGAAGCGGCCGGCGCGAATGCCGAGGTCACGGAGGCCTTCACCGTCATGGTTGACCACGGTGCCACCTTTGAGGATCAGATCGTAGCTGTCGGCCATGCTGGATTGCGTTTAAAGGGGCTTGAGCCTTGCCCGACAGCGCTTACGTTCCGCCGCGAGTTCTGGCAAGAGACTATCGCGAGAGACCCCAGGGTATTGCATGCAAGCAGCTCTTCTCCCCGATCGCGGCGTGGTCAAGGTCGTCGGCGATGACGCCCGACGCTTCCTTAATGGCCTGGTCACCAATGACATGGCCAACGTCACACCCGGGAAGCCACGCTTTGCGGCGTTGCTCACGCCACAGGGCAAGATCATCGTCGATTTCATCATCGCCGAAGCGCCGGCCGAGGATGGCGGCGGTTTCTTCCTCGATTGCCCGCGGGCGCTGGCTTTGACGCTTGTAGAAAAGCTGAATTTCTACAAGCTGCGAGCAAAGGTAATTTGCGAGGACCTGTCGGAAGTGCTGGGCGTCATGGCTATCTGGGACGGCACCGCTGACAGCGAATATGGGTTGAGCTATCCCGACCCTCGGCTACCGGTGCTGGGCTCACGCGTCATTCTGCCGCCGCACCTTGCGGCCGAAGCCGCCGCCGATCTCAGCGCCACATTGGTCAACGCGGACACTTACGAAGTTCATCGTATCGCTGTTGCCGTTCCGCGCGGCGGCCTGGATTTTGTGTACGGCGATACGTTCCCGCACGAAGCCAACATGGACCAGCTGGGTGGCGTCGATTTCGACAAAGGCTGCTATGTTGGTCAAGAAGTCGTCTCCCGCGTCGAGCATCGTGCCCGCGCACGCAGTCGCGTCGTGCCGATAGTCTATGAAGAATTTGCGCCTAGCTCCGGACTGCCGGTTATGGCGGGTGGCAAACAGATCGGCACGCTCGGTTCGACCGCCAAGGGCCGTGGCCTCGCGCTCTTGCGCCTTGACCGCGTCGAAGACGCGCTTACTGCCGGCATGCCTCTAGAAGCGGGCGGCATCGCCATCCGCGCGGTAAAGCCGGCCTGGGCAAAGTTTGACTGGCCGGGTGAGGCGAAAGTCGCGACATGAGCAAGTCGGTTCTCCATCCGGACGGCTTGAACCGTTGTCCATGGCCGAAACAGGATCCTCTCTACGTCGCCTACCACGACGAAGAATGGGGCGTGCCGGAATTCGACGACCGCGCGCTTTACGAGAAGCTTGTGCTCGACGGCTTCCAGGCCGGCCTTTCGTGGATCACCATCCTGCGCAAGCGTGAGAATTTTCGCCGTGCTTTCGATAGCTTCGCCCCGGAGAAAATTGCGCGATACCCAAAGCGCAAGATCGAGTCGTTGATGAAGGACGCTGGCATCGTACGCAACCGCGCCAAGATCGAAGGTGCAGTGTCATCGGCGCGCGCCTGGCTCGAGATCATGGAGAGCGGACCGGGGTTTTCGAACCTGCTTTGGGACCACCTCGACGGCAAGCCGAAGCTCAATAACTTCCGCACCACCAAGCAGGTGCCAGCGGAGACCGCGCTGTCACAAAAAATGTCGGAAGAGCTCATCGCGCGCGGCTTCAAGTTCGTGGGGCCGACCATTGTTTATGCTTTCATGCAGGCGGTCGGTATGGTCAATGACCATCTCGTCACTTGCCATCGCCACGCTGCCTGCGCGAAGCTCGCAAAGAAACGATGAGCAAGTCTCTCAAAAGCGCACGAGGCGCAAAATTTGCACCGCGCGCCTGGCAGCGAATGCTTTCCGGTCGACGGCTCGACCTGCTCGATCCCTCGCCGCTGGACGTGGAAGTCGATGACATCGCGCATGGTCTTGCGCGGGTGGCCCGCTGGAACGGGCAAACCAAGGGCGCGCATATATTCTCCGTCGCCCAGCACGCGTTGCTGGTCGAGGCTCTGGCTCGCGCCAAGGTCCCCCGGCTCGATCGGAATGGCCGCTTGGCCGTCTTGCTGCACGATGCGCCGGAATATGTCATTGGCGACATGATCTCGCCCTTCAAGGCCGTGATCGGCGACAGCTACAAAGCTGTGGAGAAGCGGTTGCTCGCCGCCATCCATTTGCGCTTCGGCCTTCCGGCCAAACTGCCCGAGAGCCTGCAAAATCTGATCAAAGTGGCCGATCGCAGCGCGGCTTATCTCGAAGCCACGCGGCTTGCTGGCTTTGCCGAAGACGAAGCGCGAAAATTTTTCGGCCCGCCGCCGAAATTCTCTGCCACGCTCGAGCGTGATTATCTTAGCCCCTGGCCGGCCGGAACCGCTCAGGCGCGCTATCGCGAGCGCTTCGAGAAACTTCTGCGCGCGTAAAGCCTTTTCATCCCGTTATCTAAGCCATACATATGACGTGAGAATCGCTTTCCTGTTGGCCACATGATTCACGTCTGCTCACTCGCGCGCCTGCACGCTACGGTCGATGAGACCGGAGCTCGCCATATCGTCACCTTGCTGCGGCTCATCGATCGGGTCGAGCGGCCGACGCATATTGCCCCTGAGAACCATCTGGTGCTTGCCGTGGACGATATCACCACGCCGATGGAAGGCTATACCGCGCCGGCGCATGAACATGTGCAACGGCTCATCGATTTCGTCGGCGCCTGGGATCGCGCAACGCCGATGGTCATGCACTGCTTCGCCGGTATCAGCCGGTCCACCGCTGGTGCTTACGTGGCGGCCTGCGCGCTCAATCCGAAACGCGACGAGATGCAAATTGCCTGGGACATCCGCCGCGCGTCGCGCACGGCGCAGCCGAATTCGCGGATCGTCTTGATCGCCGACCGCCTGCTCAAACGGGACGGTCGCATGATGCACGCAATCGACGCCATCGGCCCCGGTGATGTCGCGACCGAAGGCGATCCCTTCCGGCTCGATATCGCCTGACCGGATAGGCTAGACTGGCAGCAGTCAAATACGGGGGCCATTGTGAGCGGCAAAACCTACGGCGTCGTCGCGCCGGATGTTCTCAAATCCTATGACGGACTCGGCTTCCTGAAGGCGATCATCGACGGCAAGGTGCCAAACCCGCCGATCAGCGAACTCATGGGATTTCATCTCGTCGAAGCCGAGCAAGGCCGCGCCGTGTTTGAGGGTGTCCCGGAATTCCACCACTACAATCCGATCGGCACCGTCCATGGCGGCTTCGCCGCAACGCTGCTCGATTCCGCACTTGGCTGCGCCATTTTTTCCACCATCGCCAAAGGCGATACGTGGACGACACTTGAGCTTAAATTCAACTTGGTGCGTCCAATCACCAAGGACACTGGGCCCGTGCGCGCCGAGGGACGCATCGTTCATCGCGGACGCACTTTGGCGACCTCAGAAGGCGACCTTAAGGATCGCGCGGGCAAGCTTTATGCGCACGCCACCACGACATGCATAATCTTCCCGGCGAAAGGGTAAAGGTCAGTTGTTATTGTCGGCGGCGAGCGATGGGCGCAGCCCGAGTGGATGTGCGCTGTTCGTGCGGTATACGCTGTGAGCCACGGTCGTGCGCCCGCCATGGCGAGTGAACTCGCAATAGGCAAAGCCCAGCCCCGAGATCGACCCACGGAAGCTGTTGTCGCTGACGCGCTCAAGGTTGAAACATGGCTGGATGAAGAGCCCTTGCAGCGTGGCGCACACCGCCTCGCCTTTCACCTGTAGCGTATTGGCGGGAAGATGTGCGTAGCGCACAGGACCCGCGCCCTGGAATTGGATGGAGCCGGCGACCGAGCCGTCAGAATTGACGCGACCCTGTCCGCGCGTGCCTTCGAAGCAGGTGTAGTTGAACATCTTGCCGATGACGAACCGGCGAGCCTCTTCGGCGCTCATCTCACCGGCTACTGCCGGCAGGGCGGCCAGCAGGCCGACCATCAATGCGAAACCACGCAGCATTCCCCTCACTCCAACTGACGCAACAGAGACTACAGCACATTTGGCCGATTGTTAGGCCTAACAAATTATGCACATCTTTCGTCGACAAATCCTGAACGTTATCCGACCTTGACCACCACCCGGCCGCGGACCTGGCCCGACAAGATCTCCGGCGCCACCCCAAATACGTCCGAAAGTCCAATTTCCCGCGTCATCATGGCCAGTTTTTGGCGGTCCAGATCGGTTTCCAAGCGTTTCCAGGCTTCCCGCCGTCTCTCAATGGGACACATCACGGAGTCGATGCCGTAAAGACACAGACCCCGCAGAATGAAGGGGGCAACCGAAGTCGGCAGGTCCATACCACCGGCAAGGCCGCACGCGGCTACCGCTCCGCCATAGCGAGTCATCGACAACAGGTTGGCAAGCGTGTTGGAACCCACGGCATCGATCGCGCCAGCCCAGCGCTCCTTCGCAAGCGGCTTGGCCGATCCTGCAAGCTCCTTGCGGTCCACGATTTCGGCCGCACCCAGCCTTTTCAGATAATCGCCCTCCTGCGTTCGGCCCGTGACCGCATGAACCACAAAGCCGCGCTTGGCGAGAATCGCGATCGCAACCGAGCCGACGCCGCCAGCCGCGCCTGTCACCGCAATCGGCCCCTTATCGGTTGTGAGGCCGTGCCGCTCCAGCGCCATGACCGCCAGCATGGCCGTATAGCCCGCAGTGCCGATTGCCATGGCCTCGCGCGCACTCATCGTCTTGGGCAGCGGCACCAGCCAGTCGCCTTTCACCCGGGCCTTTTCGGCGTAAGCCCCAAGATGGGTCTCACCGCAACCCCAACCGTTGAGAATGACCTTGTCGCCACGCTTCCAGCCGGCGTGGCTCGATGATTCAACCGTACCTGCGAAGTCGATGCCGGCGATCATCGGGAACCGGCGCACCACTGGCCCCTTTCCGGTGATCGCAAGTCCATCCTTGTAATTGAGCGTGGAATATTCGACGCGGACGGTCACATCGCCGTCCATCAAATTCGCTTCGTCGAAATCAGCGAGCGCTGCCTTGGTGCCACCGTCCGCTTTCTCGATGACGATCGCCTTGAATACCGCCACGCCTGCCCTCGCCGGTTAAATCCCCGGCATTCATGGCGCGAGCCGCGCCGCTGCGCAAGCGTCTCAGGCCGGCGCCATTGCGAGGCGCGCGACCGGCTTCTCGACGATGGGCAGGTTGATCACGGCCGAAAGCACGCCGAACAGCACCGATAACCACCAGACCACGTCGTATGAGCCGGTGCGCTCGAATGCGAGGCCGCCAATCAGCACGCCCAGAAAACCGCCGACCTGATGGCTGAAGAAGGCAAAGCCAAACAACATGGCCAGCCAGCGGGTACCGAACATCACAGCAACGAGTGCCGACGTCGGGGGAACTGTCGATAGCCACATGAGGCCAGTGATGGCGCCGAAAACCAGTGTCGCCACAGGGCTCGCCGGTAGCGTGATAAACGCGACGATCGCTGCCGCCCGAATGAAGTAGATGATCGAGAGCAGATAACGCTTCGGCATGCGATTGCTGAGCCAGCCCGAACCCAAAGAACCGACGATGTTGAATATGCCGATAACCGCAAGCGTCCAGCCGCCGATCTCCGCCGATAAGCCACGATCGATCAGATAGGAAGGCAGATGCACCGTGATGAACGCCAGTTGAAAGCCGCACGTGAAGAAGCCGAGCACCAGCAAGACATAACTGCGATGGCCGAATGCTTCCGCGAATGCCTGTCGTGCCGATTGCGTTGGTTTGCCACCCGCAACAGGTCCTTTAAGCGAGGCGGGCGTTGCGAGGGCGAGCGACAGCGGCAGAATCAGCAGCGTGACGCCACCGAAAATCAGCAACGTTTCCTGCCATCCGGTCTTATCCATCAGCGCGACGGCGATCGGCGAATAAAGGAACTGCCCGAAAGAGCCGGCCGCAGTGCCTGCACCGAACGCAAGCGACCGCCATTTTTCCGGCAGCAATTTGCCAAACGCGCCGAGCACGATGTTGAACGAGCAGCCGGACAGGCCGAGACCGATGAGCACGCCAGCGGACAGATCAAGCGCTTCGGGAGTCGTTGACTGTGCCATGATCACGAGACCGAGCGCATAGAAGATGGCGCCGACACAGAGCACGCGGTTGGTGCCGAAGCGATCGGCTATCGCACCGGCGAAAGGCTGACCGATACCCCACAACAGATTCTGGATGGCAACAGCGAACGCAAAGACGTCGCGCCCCCAATGATTCGTCTGCGACAAGGGTGTCAGGAAAAAGCCCAGCGAAGACCGCGGGCCGAAGCTGATCATCGCGATCAGGCAACCGCAGGCAACTACCACGGCTGGCGTGCGCCATCCGACGGATGTCGACCTTTCAGTCGTCGCTTGTATGGACATTCAGGAACTCTCCGGCGCAAACGAGCGCGAAACATATAGGCTCAGAGGAGACCCGGCCCAAACGAATATTCGTGATCCCGCGCATTTGCGCCACGCATGGCTCGGAGCCACGTCGCTATTTACGTGCGCTCTGCCGAAGTGACGCTTGCCCTTCCTCTGACCTAAGCCATTCAAGGCTATGGCTTACGGGCCCTTTTGCTTCCTCGGCAGCAGCCTCTTTCTCGGTTGCGGCCGCATCGCCCCAGGTCGGTTCATCTTCGCCGTCGCCCCATGCGCGTGGGCGATAGAAGGTATGCACACCGAGTTTGTAAACTTTCTTCATCTCATTAACCCAGTCGGGGTGCACCCAGTAGGCGTGATAGTGAGTCGATTTTGACACCTCCGGCATCCACAATTTGCCGTCGAGCATGTCGCGGGAAATTCGCTTGGCTCGCTCCCAGGCATCAGGTTCCGTGACGATGTCAGGGATGCCGTCGCAGGCGAAAGTAAACTGGCAGGCCAGATGCCGATGCGCATTCTGGTAGACGACACCACAGACGTCGTTCGGATAGAACGGCGAGAAAACGCGGTTCATCACGACTTGCGCAACGGCGATTTGTCCGCGGACCGATTCACCGCGCGCTTCGAAATATACCGCATTAGCGAGACATTTTTCGGCCTTGGCACGGGCTGCGCCAGCGAGCGCCAATCGTTCCGCGGGCGATCGAGGCCGTTGATCGACGCCGGTGACTTCACCTTTGCTGGCGACACTTTCACCACCCTTGGCGTCGCCATCCGGCGAAGGCGCAAGTGCTGACTGTTTGATATCCGGGTCGCCATGCGAGGCCAGCACGACTGGCGCTTCACCCGGTGCCCAAGGCGCGATCGGCTCCCGGCCACCCGCCATCGAATCAATTCCAAAGAAAAGCTGCGCCGCCTCCTTGCCGGTGGCATTCCGGGGCGCGGTGGGCGTCAGATTGGCTGGCGGAATATCGGCATAAGGCAAATCGACATCGGGCGTCGTCGTCTTTTCGTCCGGAGCGGTTACGAATTCGTACTGCGAGTAAGGGTTGAAGCGCCCGGCACCTTCGCTCTTCTTCAACGACGCATCGACTTCTGTCTCCGGCACCGGCTCGATTGCGACCACGGGCGGCAAAGGTGGCAAGGGTTCGCGCGGCCGCGAGACCAGTGAGTCGCCCTTTGCCTTGCGGTTGGCTTTTGGAAACTGCAGCGGGGCCGTTTCGTCGCCAAGCGGCTGCTTGCCGATCGAACCGGTGATGTCTGTCGGGTCGAAGTTGGCGAGTGCATAGATCGGCGGATGCGGAATTGCGGTACCGACCGGGCGCGGCAGGCTGAACATGGCGGCATGGATTGTGCCGAAAGGCGATGCGATCAGATGTTGTTGCCAGCGCTTGGCAACGCCGGGCTGACGCGCGAGCAAGGCGCCGAGATCCTGAAATGCGATCCTCTCGGAGGGCGCCGCAAGCAGTACTGCGCCAATAGCAATCGACGCGGCTCCCCTTCGCCGCCGACGCCCAAGCGACACTGCTCCCCGTTCGCTCAACGCGACACCACAACGTCCTGCCACCGCCCCGCCGCCGGGTGGCGACAACGCGACAGATTTTTTATGGTCCGATTAACCTTGCGAAGGTGTCAACTTCGCAGCGCGGCGGGCGGAACTCGCATGCGCCAATCTCGCTCCACGATACGAGCGGGATACCAGCGAGCCGATAAATCCGTTCATTTCCACGGCAAGGAATGGGAAATAAAAATTAACTATATCGCAATCGCTACTGCACAATATTGCGGCCATATTTTTTACGGGCCGGCATGTTCGCTTTAATCCTGCCATCGACTTTTTCGAGTCAAACCACGCTGGTTGCGGGTGCATGTTTTGCAATTCTCGCCGTGGTCTGCGTTCTCTATCGTCGTCTGTACGAGCAAAATCGCCGCCTCTCCACCGCGCTCAACAACATGTCGCAGGGGTTGAACATGTTTGACGCGCAGGGCCGCATTATCTTGCTCAATACGCGCTACCTGCAGATGTACAAGCTGTCGCCCGAAGTCGTTAAACCAGGCTGCACACTCAAGCGCCTGATCCAGTATCGCAAGGAGACCGGGTTGTTCTCCGGCGACGTGGACAGCTATGTGCAAAACATTCTCGAGGGAATGTCCCGGGGCAAGAGTCAGGAACATTATGTCAAGGCGAGCGACGGCCGTATCGTGCTCGCCAAGAACGAGCCGTTGCCAGGCGGCGGTTGGGTCTCCACTCACGAAGACGTCACCGAGCAACGCCACGCGGAAGCGGAACGCGCCGCAATTCGCGAGCAGGAGCAGCGGCGCGCCGCGATCGATTCCGCCATTGCATCGTTTCGTCCGACCGTCGAGAGCCTGCTGTCAAGTGTGAGCGCCAGCGCTGCGGCGATGCGGTCGACCGCCGGCGCGCTCTTCGGTTCCTCCGAACACACGTCACAGCGCGCCGAGAGCGCGGTGCAAGCCTTCAATGAAGCATCGGCCAATGTGGAAACGGCAGCAGTTGCCGCCGATGAGTTGTCGCGTTCCATCAGCGAGATTAGCCGTCAGCTCACCCTCACTAACAACGTTGTGGGACTCGCCACCAACGAAGCGCGATCCACCGATAGCGAGATCGGCGGCTTGGCGGATGGCGCTCAAAAAATCGGCGATGTGGTCAAATTGATCCGTAGCATCGCAGGTCAGACAAACCTGCTGGCTCTCAACGCCACGATCGAGGCTGCACGCGCCGGCGAAGCCGGCAAGGGTTTCGCAGTCGTCGCGTCTGAGGTCAAATCACTGGCCGTGCAGACGGCAAAAGCAACCGAGGACATCGCCAATCATATCCTCGCGGTGCAGAATTCGACCGTTGCTGCGGTGGAAGCCATCCGGCAGATCGCCGCGCGAATGCGCGAAATCAATGAAAATACTTCCGCCGTGGCGGCGTCGGTCGAGCAGCAAAATTCGGCGACCAGCGAGATTTCCCGCAATGTCGCCAGCGCGGCCGAGGGAACGGGGCACGTGGTGTCAGTGCTCGGTGACGTCGCCGGCGCCGCAACACAGACGCGCTCCTCGGCGGAAGTCGTGCGCGATGCTTCCGAAGCGGTGGAGCATGCTGTCGCCGACCTGCGGCTCGAGGTCGAAGACTTCCTCGGCAAAGTAGCGGTCTAGCCTACGCCTGGCTTGATGCGGCTTTTCCCAGTGCGGCTTGAGCAGCGGCAAGACGGGCGATCGGCACGCGAAACGGCGAGCAGGACACATAGTCAAGCTTGGCCTCGTGACAGAAAGCGACCGAGGCCGGATCGCCGCCATGTTCTCCGCAGATTCCGACTTTCAGCTTAGGCCGAACCTTGCGACCACGTTCGACACCAATCTTCACCAATTCGCCGACGCCTTGCTGATCGATCGTTACGAATGGATCGGCAGAGAGGATACCGCGCGCGGTGTAGATACCGAGGAAGCTCGCCGCATCGTCACGAGAAATGCCGAAGGTGGTTTGTGTCAGGTCGTTAGTGCCGAATGAGAAGAATTCGGCGCTTTGCGCAATTTCGCCCGCCATCAAGGAGGCGCGCGGCAGCTCGATCATCGTACCGACCTGGTAGTCGACTTTGACGCCTTTCTCCTTTGAGACCGCCTGCGCCATCGCGTCGATGCGTGCCTTGACCAGATCGAGCTCGGCTTTGCTGGCGATCAACGGCACCATGACTTCCGGCACCACCGGCTTGCCGGTGCGCTTGGCGGCCTCAACCGCCGCCTCGAAAATGGCGCGCGCCTGCATTTCGGCGATCTCCGGATAGGCAATGGCGATGCGGCAGCCGCGGAATCCCAACATCGGATTGAATTCCGATAGCTCACTCGCCCGCGCCGCAAGTTTTTTCGGGTCGGCACGCATAGCGGCGGCGACCTCGGCGATCTCTTCCTCGCCGTGCGGCAGGAACTCGTGCAACGGCGGATCCAGGAGGCGAATTGTCACGGGCCGTCCGGCCATGATCTCAAACAACTCCACAAAGTCGGCCCGTTGCATGGGTAGAAGCTTTGCGATCGCCGACCGGCGCGACTTCTCGTCATCGGCGAGAATCATTTCCCGGACCGCCTGGATGCGTCCCTCCTCGAAGAACATGTGCTCGGTGCGGCAAAGCCCGATGCCTTCGGCGCCGAAACGGACCGCGGCCTTCGCATCGGTCGGTGTGTCGGCATTGGCGCGCACGCCAAGGCGGCGCACCTTGTCGGCCCAACCAATCAAAGTCGAGAATTCGCCGGATAGCTGCGGCTCAATCATATCGACCTTGCCGGCCAACACCTGGCCGGTTGAGCCGTCAACGGTAATGTAATCGCCTTTTTTGAAGGTCTGACCGCCGGCCGTCATGGTACCCGCCACGTAGTCGACGCGCAGCGAGCCAGCGCCGGAAACGCAAGGCTTGCCCATGCCACGCGCGACTACAGCGGCGTGAGATGTCATGCCCCCGCGGGTGGTGAGGATGCCTTCGGCCGCGTGCATACCGTGAATGTCCTCGGGTGAGGTCTCCACGCGCACCAGGACAACCTTTTTTCCATCAGATTTGAGTTGCGCTGCTTCATCAGGCGAAAAAACAATCTCGCCACTCGCAGCGCCCGGCGAAGCCGGCAGCCCCGTGGCGATGACGCGCCGATGTGCGCGCGGATCGATGGTCGGATGCAGCAATTGATCGAGACTCAACGGGTCAACGCGCAGGACCGCATCACTCTTTGAAATCAGCCCCTCGTTGGCGAGCTCGACGGCGATGCGCAAGGCTGCCTTTGCCGTGCGCTTGCCTGAGCGCGTCTGCAACATCCACAACTTGCCCTGTTCCACCGTGAATTCAAGATCCTGCATGTCACGGTAGTGACGTTCGAGAGCGTTGTAGATGCGTTTGAGCTCGCCATAAGCCTTGGGCAACGTGTATTCCATTGACGGTTTGTCGGAGCCGGCTTCCTTGCGCGCGGCCTCGCTGATTTCCTGCGGCGTGCGGATACCGGCGACGACATCTTCGCCTTGCGCGTTGATCAGAAATTCACCGTAAAGTTTCTTCTCACCGGTTGACGGATTACGCGTGAAGGCAACGCCGGTTGCAGAAGTGTCTCCCATATTGCCGAACACCATCGCTTGAACATTCACCGCCGTGCCCCAGCTCTCCGGAATGTTGTGCAGCCTGCGATAGGTAATGGCGCGCTGGTTCATCCAAGAACCGAACACAGCTCCGATCGCACCCCAAAGCTGCTTATGCGGGTTCTGCGGAAATTCCTGGCCCAGCTCGTCCTTTACGCGCTTCTTGTAGCGCACCACCAGCTCGGCCCAATCGTCGGCAGAAAGGTCAGTATCGAGGCTGTAGCCCTGCCGTTCCTTGTGATGGTCGAGCAATTCTTCAAAATGTTCATGTCCGACACCAAGCACCACATCCGAATACATGGTGATAAAGCGACGATAGCTGTCAAAAGCAAAGCGCCGATCGCCGGACTTCTTCGCAAGTGCTTCAACAGTCTGATCGTTGAGACCAAGGTTGAGCACGGTGTCCATCATGCCCGGCATCGACGCGCGCGCTCCCGATCGCACCGAAACCAGCAACGGATTCGACTTGTCGCCGAAAGTCTTGCCGGTGATGCGGCCGACCTGGGCGAGCGCCTTTTCCACCTGAGCGCGCAGTTCCTTCGGGTATTCCTTGTTGTGCCTGTAGTAATACGTGCAGACATCGGTGGTGATTGTGAAACCAGGCGGGACCGGGAGCCCTAAATTGGCCATTTCGGCAAGCCCGGCGCCCTTGCCGCCCAGAAGGTTACGCATCGAGGCCTTCCCCTCCGCGCGGCCACCGCCGAAGGCGTAGACCCATCTGCCCTTGGATTGGCCGGCAGCCGCCTTCCGTTTGGGCCGGGATGGCTTGCGCACGACACGTTTCTTGCTCTTTTTGCTGGCGTGCGAACGTTTTCGTTTGGCCATAGGTCAAAGCAGTATTGGTGGGACGACGGCCCTTAAAAGCACCGTCGAATAGCCCGGCGCAAGCCCTGAATTCCGATCAGCGGAAGAGCCCGAGACCCAGGATCCCGACGATGATCAGATAGATGGCGACGATGAAATTAAGCAGGCGCGGCATGATCAGAATAAGAATGCCGGCGAGGAGCGCGATGATGGGCTGCAAATGCGCGATACTGATGGTCATGATGTAGTCCCCAATTGGCAGGCAATGGAATTGAAACGACGAGACCGCCGCGCGGTTCCACCTATTCTCATAAGCAAGAGTTCACGAAGCGCCAGGCCGCGACCGGTTATCCTTCGATCTTCGAGAAATCCGCAACGGCGCGCGTTGCCTCACGGATCTCGTTGAGCAGTTTGAGCCGGTTCTCCCTCAACGCCATGTCATCGACATTGACGGTGACCTTGTCGAAAAAGGCATCCACGCGCGGCCGAAGCTTAGCCATGGCGCGCATGGCCGCGGCGAAATCCTCCTTGCCGACCGCAGCAGACGCGTCTTTCTTGGCGACGTCGATTGCCTCAGCAAGCGCCTTCTCTTCGGGCAATTGATAGCGCTTCGCGTCCGGTGCGCCCGTATATTCACGCTTGTCCTTCTTTTCTTCGATGCGAATGATATTGGTCGCCCGCTTGTAGCCAGCAAGCAGGTTCTTGCCATCGTCGCTGTCGAGGAATTTTCCAAGCGCTTCAACGCGACGCACGATCATCAACAAATCATCCTGGCCGGACAGCGAAAACACAGCATCGACCAGGTCGTGCCGCGCACCTTTTTCGCGAAGTTGAACTTTCAGACGATCGGCGAAGAAGGTGATCAGATCGTGGGTCTGCTGCAGATACGTATGCGCCTGGACGAGCAGCGGCTTTGCGACTTGCTTGGCTTTCTCGGAAACGAGCACCTCCAGTTTGACGGCCAGCTCAATGTCGCTCGCGCTGATCTTGGCGATCTGTTCATTCAGCGGGTGCAGCATCGTTATGGCACTGGCGAGAGCTTCATCACGCGCGACAGCACCAAAATGCCGCCACAACAGGGCACGCAGGGGCAACCGCAATTCGTTTTCGGTGACGATGCGAATAATGCCGAGTGCTGCTCGCCTCAGAGCATAAGGATCCTTCGAACCCGTGGGCTTTTCGTTGATCGCCCAGAAGCCCACCAGCGTATCGACCTTGTCGGCGAGAGCTACAGCGATCGCCACCGGATCGCCCGGCACGAGATCGTCGGGCCCTTTTGGTTTGTAGTGGTCTTCAATTGCGTGTGCGACCGCCTCATCTTCGCCCTGCGCCTCGGCATAGTAACGGCCCATCAGGCCCTGCAGATCAGGAAACTCCCCAACCACTTCAGTCAGAAGGTCGGCCTTGCACAGTGCCGCGGCCCGCTCGGCTTGCACAGCTTTGGCCTTCACGCTCGGCGCAATCTGGACGGCGAGTGCCGCAATGCGCGCGATGCGCTCGGCCTGAGTGCCTAGCTTCTCGTGAAAGACGATCTGCTCAAATTTCGGCAACCGGTCTTCCAGACGCGTCTTCAGATCAGTCTCATAGAAGAACTTTGCGTCAGACAGCCGCGCGCGGATCACGCGTTCGTTGCCGGCGACAATTGCCTTGCCACCATCGGTAGCCTCTTCATTGGCGACCAGAATGAATTTATTGACCAGCTTCGCCGTCTGAGGGTCGCGCAGCACGAAGCATTTCTGGTTGTTGCGGATAGTAGCGCGGATCACCTCGCCCGGGATCGACAGGAACGCCTGATCGAAAGTCCCCATCAGCGTCACCGGCCACTCGACGAGACCGGCAACCTCAGCGAGCAGCCCGTCGTCTTCGACAAGTTCGTAGCCTTGCGCAAAGGCAAGGTTCTTGGCGTCGGTGAGGATGATGTTGGCGCGGCGCGCCGGATCGAGAACCACGTTGGCTTTTTCGAGCTTTTCGACGTAGTCATTGAAGCGTCGCACCTTGAACGGCATAGGCGCCATGAAACGGTGCCCGCGCGTTTCGTCGCCGCCTTTGATGCCGTCAATATCGAGCGGCACGACAGCCGGCTCTTCGGTTTCAGGGCCAAAGGTGGCGACGATGGAGTGCAACGGGCGCACCCACGACAAGGCGCCCGGTTTCGCAGAACGCGCGCCCCAGCGCATCGACTTCGGCCACGGGAAAGTTGCGATGGTAGCGTGCAAAACGTCTTTGATGACGTCTATAGCGTCCCGCCCCGGCCTGTCGATGACGGCAATGTAGAAATCGCCCCTTTTGTCAGGCTGCACTTTGGCTTCGCTGATCGATTTCAAGCCGGCGGCCTTCAGAAAGCCGGCGATGGCATTGTCGGGCGCGCCGACACGCGGGCCTTTCTTTTCTTCCTTTATATCGGACTGCTTCGCGGGTAGCCCGTGAACTGTCAGCGCAAGCCGTCGCGGGGTGGCAAATGCGCTTGCTCCGTCGTACGTCAGTCCCTCTGCCACTAGCCGGTCCGTGACCAACTTACGCAGATCCTCAGCCGCGCGGGCCTGCATGCGCGCAGGGATTTCCTCGGACAGGAATTCAAGCAGGAGATCAGGCATCGCGGACTCTGGGGACCGGAAACCCGGCCGGACTAGCAGGGCAAGCGCGAATTGTCACGTTGCGCGGAGTGGACAGCAGCGACAGCTCGCTTACCCTGCTCCCCCGCCTTCTGTCGCAAGCCACGCTTCGCCGCATGCTTTGGCCAATTCGCGCACGCGCAAAATATAACTCTGCCGCTCGGTGACAGAGATCACGCCGCGCGCATCCAAAAGATTGAATACGTGGCTTGCCTTGATGCACTGGTCATAAGCCGGCAGCGCCATCAGGTGCCGTTCCTTCTTGCCGTTCGCCCAACCGGCGGCGAGATATTTCTGGCAGGCCGCTTCCGCCATCTTGAATTGCTCGAACAGCATCGCCGTGTCCGAAAATTCGAAATTGTGCCGGGAATATTCCTGCTCCGCTTGCAGGAAGACCTGACCATACGTGACTTTCTTTTCGTCAGTGCGGCCGTTGAAATTAAGGTCAAAGACATTGTCGACACCCTGCACATACATCGCCAGGCGCTCGAGCCCATAGGTGAGTTCGCCGGCAACAGGGGCGCACTCAAAACCGGCGACCTGCTGGAAATAAGTAAACTGGGAAACTTCCATACCGTCGCACCAACATTCCCAGCCCAGCCCCCAAGCGCCCAGCGTCGGACTTTCCCAGTCGTCTTCGACAAAACGGATGTCGTGAATCTTGGGGTCGATGCCGATTGCCTTGAGCGAATTGAGATAGAGATCCTGAATGTCCGGTGGAGACGGCTTCAGGATTACTTGAAATTGGTAGTAGTGCTGCAACCGGTTGGGGTTCTCGCCATAGCGGCCATCCTTTGGCCGGCGCGAGGGCTGCACATAGGCGGCATTCCAAGGCTTCGGTCCGAGCGCGCGCAGCGTGGTTGCAGGATGGAAAGTCCCCGCCCCCACTTCCATGTCGTAAGGCTGCAGTAGGACGCAGCCCAAATTTGCCCAGTATTGCTGCAACGCAAGGATCAGTCCCTGGAATGACCGTGACGGGTCCAGGTTGCCTTGATGCGCGTTGTCGCTGGCGCGAAGTCTGGCTTCAGCCATTCGGATAGATACTGATTCTTAAGCACAGGAATAGATTCGACCCTAGAGGCGGCCCCAAAGAGGGTCAAGTCGAGGTGTATTTACGCGTTGTTGAACGGCCGCTGATACCCACGCAAGCCGACAAAGAAAAACATAGTCGCGTTGGGGAAATACCAGTGCTTGAGTTTCAACTCATTGGGTGGGGACTGATCCTGCTGTTCTTCGGCGCCATGATCGGCGGCCATAAGAGCGTGACCGACCGTTAGTCGGCCAATCGATCAGCAAAATCGCTGAATTCTAGAGACGGTATTCGCCAGTCGTCGGATCGAGCCGAAGCCTCGGACGATTTTCGGCGTCGGTAATTTTCGCCTTCACACGCCTGGCTTGTTCAAGCTCTTCGTTAATCCGGCGCGCTTCCTTGACGGCCCAATGCACGACCATGGCGCCGCCCAGTGCGATGAGCGACCACTTCACCAGCGGTGAAATCAGAAAAGACGGCATAGGCAGCTCCGATCAATATCGACAGACGAAGGGTCGATTGCGAAGGCGGCATTTTCGGGGCGAATTGTCTTTACGCGCAAGTATGCCGCAGATGCAATAACGCCGGCATGCCGAAAAAGGCTTCCACTATTGGGATTTGCGTCGGATAGGCTAAGCTTGGTGCCGCAACGGCCACCGCCTTGAGTGGCCGGCCGGCCTGTGGAGGAGCCAATGAGCAGCCCTGTAAAGGCCGGTCTAGCCGTTTCAACTTTGATCGCCGCTACCCTCGCCCTGTCTGCCCTGTTGCCCGGATCACGCGCCGCGGCAGACGCCTGGCCCAACCGGCCGGTGCGGTTCATCGTAACGCTCGGACCAGGCAGCGGCGTCGATATCGGTGCGCGGCTGTTCGCTGACAAGCTATCCGCGCGTTGGGGCCAGCCCGTGGTTGTGGAAAATCGGCCGGGTGGCGACGGCATGGTGGCCATCAGCAGCTTCCTCAGCGCGCATGACGATCACACCTTGCTGGTGTCGCCGGTGAGCTCATTCACCGCGCATCCCTATTTCCACGACAAGCTGCCGTACGACCCGCAGGACCTCATTCCAATCGCGCGTATCTCCAAGACGGTTGTTGCGGTGAGCGTACCTGCCTCGCTAAACGTCAATTCACTGAAAGAGTTGGAGGCACTGGCCCGCGCCAAACCTGATCAGTTGAACTGGACCACCGCAACGGGCTTTACCGATTTCGTCTTCGCCGGATTTCTGCACACCGTTGGACTCAAGATGGCGAAAGTGCCCTATAAGAATCCGGCGGGCGCCGTCACTGACCTCGCGTCAGGCACGATCCAGGTCTACATGCCGGCCTATGCGATCGTGCGACCGCAAGTCGAGGCAGGGACTGTGAAAGTGCTTGCAGTCACGAATCACGAACGCGCTCCTGCTATCCCCAATGTTCCAACCGCGGTTGAGGAAGGTTATCCGTCGCTCGAATTCGACGGGCTGGTTGGATTATTTGGCCCACCCGGCATTACCGATGATGTGCGCGCGAAGATCGCCGAGGACATCCGTACCGCGGCTGCCGATCCCGAGCTCGTGAAGCGACTGACGCAGACTGGGCAAATCGTCAGTCCCGGCAACGCCGCCGAATTTGCGGCCTCGATCGCACAGCAGCGCGCGCAAGTTGCCGCCGTTGCAAAGTTGTTCGGCAACAAGCCGGTGCAGTAAACGTCCCGCGAAGGCGAAGGCGGGATTGAGCGAAGAATCTACAGCCCGTAACGGCTCCACAATGCGCGCGTCTCGAGCGCCGAGATAAAGTCGTCGGCAAGTCCGGGCTGGCGGGTGACCGCGTCTAAGAGACCGACGCCTGCCAATCGCCGGCCAAACAGCGAACGCTCGCCGGAAATAAGGGGCGTATGCACCTTCTCGCCGAAACGCTCGCGTAAGGTCGACCGCAGATCTCCAATGCGGTCGGCAAGTCCGAGCTCGATCGCCTTCTGCGCGGTCCAAAATTCACCGGAGAACAGCGTCTTGTCGGAACCATTGAGCTTGGACCCGCGGCGTTCCTTTACGAGCGCGATGAAGTGATCGTGGATGTCGTTTTGAATCGCCTTGATCCGTTTTACGTCCTCGGACTTTTCCGGCAGGAACGGATCCAGCATCGCCTTGCGGTCACCCGACGTATAGATGCGGCGCTCGATTCCGATCTTCTCCATCAGCTCGTTGAAGCCGAATGAGGCGCCGACAACGCCGATCGATCCGACAATCGAAAACTCGTTGCAGATAATTTCGTCGGCGGCGCATGCGAGCATGTAGCCGCCGGAAGCACCGACGTCTTCTACGAAAGCGAAGACGGGAATTTTCTTTTCTTCGGCAAGTTGCCGGATGCGCCCAAAGATCAGATGCGACTGTGACGGTGAGCCGCCTGGCGAGTTGATGATCAATGCCACCGCGCGCGCGTGGCGCGTCGCAAATGCCCGTTCCAGCGATCGGGCAATGGTGGAAAGCAGCAGCCCAGGTCGCAGCGGGGTGACGACCCCTATGACCCCCGCAAGTCGCACCACGGGAACCACAGGTATGTCGGTGCGGAACCGGCGCGGAATCAGCCGGGCGAAAAAATCGATCATGTGCTTGCTGGGCCTAGGGTTGGGCAGGTTATTGGAAATGGCCATTTCACCCAGATAGGCAGCCGGTGCCCGTTAAGTCAAAGGTCGCGGCGCAGGCGCTATGAGCCGGAGCCAAGCGGGGAACCGAATATCGCAATGCGTTAGGTTTTGGCGATCGCCTTGAAAGTGTCTTTTATTGCCTAATTTTTAACTTTGGAATGCTTTTTGCTACGGAGTAGGCGCCGGTGAATTGGAAGAGGCGGATTTGATGGATCCCAAGATCGCACTCCTGGTTATGTTGATCGGCGCCGTTATTGGGCTTTCGCACCTGAGCGAAGAGAATTTGGGTCGTATGCGGCGCCAACTCTCCGAAAGACGCTGGCGCGAATTTGTGCCGGGGCGGCGTAGAGCTTAGGCAGCGCTCACGCGTCCGCAATATTCAGCGTTTTCCCCTCGCGTAACACGGCCTCGGCTGCCGCCGTCGGTTGGCCGTCCTCATCATTGAGTACAAGAGCAGGATGGTTAACCAGCGGGCCGCTGGCAGCCTTCACCGCCCGCACGAGCACGCGGATCGGCGGCGCGCCTTCGCGCGGAAGCACCCGCAGCACGGCGATATCGCCGAACGCCGGCCGCAGCCCGCCGAGTACTTCGTCCAATCCATCCGCCCGCCAAATGAGCGTGAGAATGCCGCGTGGTTTCAAAAGCCATGCGGCAGTGCCGATCCAGCGCCCCAACAATCCCGGTGTCCCTACGTGAGCAAGTCGACGGAGCGGATCGGGCGAGACATTCTGGCGCTGCGGGTCGTGGAATGGCGGATTCATCAAGACCCTATCAATCGTCTCGGCTGAAAATCCGGCCGCCTTCAGAGCATCCAGGCTCTCGGCGTCGAGAGCCCGCACGTCCACGCGATCAGCCAGACGGTTTAGCCGGGCGTTGTGTGCCGCAAGTGCGCACAGGATTGCATCAATCTCGACCAGCGTGACTTTCAATCCCGGAATACGCACAGCGAGGGCAAGGCCAGCGGCGCCGACACCAGATCCAAGATCGACTGCTTGCTCACCCGTGCGCGCTCCCGTGGCTGCCGCCAGCAGGATTGCGTCGTGGCCGACACGGTGGCCACGCATCGGCTGACGCACGCGAAGTCTGCCGCCAAGGATGGCATCTTCGCTGGTTTCGCTGTCAGTGACCATCGGGACGGAGTTCATGGCCGAGCCCGGCGTCTTGCAGAAGCCGCCGTGCGCGCAGCTCATGGTCTTTCGCGACAAGCACGCGGCGCGGCAGAATGCCGAGCGAGCCTTCCAGCACACTCATGTTTTGGTCGAACACCAACGGACGAATTCCGGCACTTTCCAGTAGCGCCACCACCGCCGAAACCAGGACTGCGTCGTTTGTACGAATGAGTTCGCGCATGGACCTATGTCGGGCTTAATCCGTTGGAATTATGAGTAACTGCGGGTGTTGATCTAATGCAAACCTTGCCCACCGACGCCGCACCATATTGGGCAGATATGTTAATCTAGCGCACTTGCCGGCTTAGCGCAGCGTTCCTATGCTTGCTTTTTCTAACGCCGGAGATGAAATTTGGCCGTCGTCCTCCCGTTTGAAAGTCCGAACCCCGCCTCGCTCAATCGTCTAGGTGAGCTGGTGGCGCCGGACATGGAACGCGTCAACTCAACGATCCTGGCGCGCACCGGCTCCGAAGTTGCCATGATCCCGGAGGTCGCAAATCATCTCATTTCTTCCGGTGGCAAGCGGCTGCGGCCGATGCTTACTCTGGCTATGGCCAGGCTCGGCGGCTATCCCGGTGACGGCCACGTCAAGCTCGCAGCGGCAGTTGAATTCATGCATACCGCAACGCTTTTGCACGACGATGTGGTCGACGAAAGCGACCTGCGGCGCGGGAAAATTGCTGCACGTATGCTTTGGGGGAATGAGGCGAGCGTGCTGGTGGGTGATTTCCTGCTTGGCCAGGCATTCAAGATGATGGTCGAAGTCGGAAATCTGCATGCCCTCGATATACTTTCCTCTGCGGCCGCCGTGATCGCGGAAGGCGAGGTCATGCAGCTCGGCACGGCGAAGAACACAGCCACCAACGAAGACGAATACCTGGCCGTAATCCGTGCCAAGACTGCTGAATTGTTCGCCGCTGCCTGTGAGGTCGGGCCGGCGCTGGCAGCAAGAGAGAAAGCCGAACTGGCGGCCTGCCGGTCGTTCGGAATGAATCTGGGGATCGCTTTTCAGCTGATAGACGACGCCCTCGACTACGGGGGCAAGTCCGCGAAGCTCGGCAAGAATGTCGGCGATGATTTCCGCGAGGGAAAAATTACGTTGCCGGTGGTGTTGTCATTTCGGCGCGGCACTGAAAGTGAGCGCGCGTTCTGGAACCGTACGCTCGCCGAGGGCGATATCCGCGATGGCGATCTCGACGAGGCCATCGCGTTGATGGCGAAATATCACTCGATTGAGGATACGGTTGGCCGTGCGCGCCACTATGGCGCGATCGCCACTGACGCGCTGGCACTCGTGCCGCCGTCGGAGATGAAGTCGGCGTTGGAAGAAGCCGTCGCATTCTGTATCGGCAGAGCGCATTAAAGCGAGACCTGCGAAGTCAAGGCTGCGTGGACGCCGAGCCGATCATCGCTGGCTGTATCCACCAATTGCTGTGCTGATCGCCGAGCTTTTGCGCCGCTGCTATCGCATCGGCTTGAGAGCCAAATAGCGCAAAGCACGTCGGTCCAGATCCCGACATGCGAGCGAGTTTGATCCGCGGCAAACTTTGCAAGGCACGCAGCATCTCTCCGACCACGGGTGCGCAGGCGCTCGCTGCTGGCGTGAGATCATTGTCGTGCTGCTTTAAAAACTCGATTAGCGCCCCAAACTCGCGCGGCACGTCAGCAATGCCATTTCGGCTCTGTGAGCCCGTAAACTTGCTAAACACCTCACGGGTCGCCAACGCCACGCGCGGATTGACCAGCACTGCCGGCAGCGCCGGCAGGTCAATAGGCTCGGACAACAGCTCGCCGACGCCGCGCATGATGCGTGCACGTGAATCGAGGCAAACCGGCACGTCGGCACCGACTGCAAGCGCCGCCGACATAAGGCGGCGATCGTCGAAAGCAATACCGTTGGCGCGAGCCGCAAGCCGCAGTGCGGCCGCCGCATCAGCAGAACCACCGCCAAGGCCGGCTGCGACCGGGATATTCTTCTCAAGCCGGAAGACCCCGCCCCTCGTGCCAGCAATGCACTCATCGAGGGCGGTGCGTGCCTTCAGAATCAGATTGTCGGCGAGAGGCCCGCTTTTGCCGGCAAAGGGCCCGTTAATCTCAAGTCGATCCTCAGCGGCCGGCTGCAATGTCAGCGTGTCGGCGACATCGGCGAACGCCACCAGGCTTTCGAGTTCGTGATAGCCGTCAGCTCGGCGGCCGAGCACCCGCAATGTCAGATTGATCTTGGCAGGTGCCTTTTCGAGCAGCGTCGCGCTCACGCGAATAACCTTCGCCTGCGCATGCGCTATCAGCCGCCGTCGCCGCTCTTCTTGCCGGCCTTGGCTTGCGACGAAGTCTCCTCGGGCAAGCCGGACTTCAGCTTTTCCTCGATCTTGGGGAGATCTTCGGGATCGGGCTTGAGATCGCGCGCATGCGCCCACTGGAACTTGGCCTCGAGTACGCGACCAACCCGCCAATAAGCATCACCAAGGTGGTCGTTGATGGTCGGATCTTCCGGCTTCAATTCAATCGCGCGCTCAAGCTGTTTGGTCGCTTCATCATAATTGCCGACGCGGTAGTAGGCCCAGCCGAGCGAATCCACGATATAGCCGTCATCGGGACGCTGCTGCACGGCCTTCTTAATCATGTCCATGCCTTCGTCCAGGTTGATGCCCTGATCGATCCAGGAATAGCCAAGATAGTTGAGCACGTGCGGCTGGTCGGGAAACAGCTCGAGCGCTTTCTTGAGATCTGTTTCCGCCTTCGCCCATTGCTTTGAGCGCTCGTAGCAAATGCCGCGAAAATAAAAGAGGACCCAGTTCGATTTTTCGGGATTTTGGATACCGGCAACGCCTTTGGAATAGACAGTCGCGCATTCCGCGAACTTCTTGTGCCCGCGCAAGACGTTGCCGAGCGCCATGACTGCTTCAAGGTCGTCGGGATGCTGCTTGATCAACGCCTCCAGATGCTTCTGCGCCTCGTCAGCCCGCTCCAGGCTATCGAGATTGGCAGCCATCTGGATTGCAGCATTGCGATGTAAGGGCGAACTGATGGGGACGCGCTCATAAATCTTGATGGCCAACTCCGGCTTCTTGAGAGACTCGTAGAGATCGGCGAGCGACAGAAGCGCGAGTGGATGGCCGGGCGCGAGGAACAACGACAGTTGCAGATAGACCAAGCCAAGATCTTCGCCACCGCGACGACCGAGGGACGCGCCCAAGCCATAAAGCGCTTCAGCAGCGCCAGCTTGAGGGCTCGATACGAGGGGCGGCAACTTTTCTCCCGCCTTCAGCTTGTCCATTGCCTCGACTACAAGCGGGTGACGCGGCAAGGTTTTGTCGAACGTTTCGAAAATCGCCAATGCTTCCTTGGGCGAGCGATTGCGCGACATCCAACTGCCGTAAGCCTGCACGACCCGCAGCGCAGTGGAATCGAGCTTATAGGCGTGCTCAAGGCGTTTGCCGGCTTCCTTTGGGTTGCCGGCAGCGTCGTAGATGAGGCCGGCGTGTAGATCTTTGAAGATCGCGTACCATTCAGGGCCGGCAAGGTGGTCAATCGCCGCGACCGCGCCCTTGCTGTCATTTGTGCCATACATGCTCCAGGCCGAAAGGAGCGTCGCCGTAAGATCGGTGATCGGCCCGCGGATCGACTGCGCCAGGTCGCGACGCGCCGCCGGATACTGCTTGCGCTTGAGCGAACTTACGCCAAGCACCAACTTGGCAACGCGATCGTTCTTGTCGACCTGGGCCACACGTTCGGCGAATTTCACTGCCTCATCGACGTCGCCATCAACAAGGAACGACAAGAAGGCCCGGTCGAGCAATTCGCCATTGTTCGGATCACGCTTGAGCGCGGCCCGGTAGTAGGCGGCCGCGGCGGCGGCATCGCGCTGCTGACCGGCGTGACGGGCGGCTAGATAACTGCCCGACGCGGTTATACCGGCAACGTCCAGCGTGCCCGTCGGCTGCGCGGCGAGCTGGATAGGTGCTGCCGCGAGAAAGGCGGCAAGCGCGCTGCCGGCAATGCAGCGGCCGAGGCTCGAAAACGTCACGGGCGATGCTCCAATGAGGTGGGTGGCCGCGGATGACACGCGGACCGCCGATGTTGCGCCGAGAATGGCCTTTTTGCGCCGCTCCCGCAAGAACGTCTCGCGCGATGCGAACGGGTCACATTGAATGGTCCGATGTGGCGGTATCGTGACGAGGGCGCCCTGCGCAAGTCACATATTCGGGTAATTTGGGCCGCCGCCACCCTCAGGCGGAACCCAGGTGATGTTTTGATTGGGGTCCTTGATGTCACAGGTTTTGCAGTGGACGCAATTTTGGGCGTTGATCACGAACTTTGGGCTGCCTGATTCCTCCACCCATTCATAAACGCCGGCCGGGCAATAACGCGCTGAAGGACCAGCGAATACGTCATGCTCGGATTTCTTCTGTAGCGCCAAATCGGCGACATGCAGGTGAACCGGCTGGTCCTCTTCATGATTGGTGTTGGACAAAAAAACCGAAGAAAGCCGGTCGAATGTCAGTTTGCCATCAGGTTTCGGATAGGCCACCGGCGTACGTTCGGATGCCGGCTTCAGAGTGGCATAGTCCGGCTTGCCATGTTTGAGCGTCCCGAGCACTGAAAAGCCAAATGTATTCGTCCACATGTCGAGCCCGCCGAGCGCAATGCCTGCGAGTGTGCCGAATTTCGACCACAGTGGCTTGGCGTTGCGCACCCTCCATAAATCTTTGCCGATCGCCGAGGCACGCCAGTTCGCTTCATACTCCGCCAATTCGTCGTGACTGCGGCCAGCGGAAAGTGCGGCCGCGGCAGCTTCTGCCGCCATCATCCCTGACAGCATCGCATTGTGGCTACCCTTGATGCGCGGCACGTTCATGAAGCCAGCGTCGCACCCGATCAGGACCCCGCCGGGAAACGACAATTTCGGCACTGACTGGTAACCGCCCTCCGTTAGCGCACGCGCGCCATAGGCGAGCCTCTTTCCACCGGCGAAAGTGTCGCGCACCAGAGGATGGGTCTTGAATCGCTGGAATTCCTCGAACGGCGAGAGATACGGATTGGAATAGTTGAGGTGGAGCACGAAGCCGACCGACACCAAATTGTCGTCGAGGTGATAGAGAAACGAGCCGCCGCCAGTCGAATTGTCGAGGGGCCAGCCGAAAGTGTGCTGCACAAGGCCCTTGCGGTATTTCTCCGGCGCGACTTGCCAAAGCTCTTTCAGACCAAGCCCAAATTTCTGCGGCTCCCGCTCATTCGCCAGACCGAACTTCGCAATCAATTGTTTGCCGAGATTGCCGCGGGCGCCTTCGGCTAACAAAGTGTATTTCGCGCGCAATTCCATGCCGCGTGTGAAATTATCCTTAGGCTCGCCATTCTTGCCGACGCCCATATCGCCGGTGGCAACCCCCGCGACAGCACCATTTGCGTCAAAAAGAACTTCCGTTGCGGCAAAGCCCGGATAAATCTCGACACCGAGACTTTCGGCTTTTGTCGCCAGCCAGCGGCAGACACTCCCGAGCGAAACAATGTAGTTGCCGTGATTGCTCATCAACGGCGGCATCATAAAATTGGGCAGGCGCAGCGCGCTATCAGGCGAAAGATAGTAAAAGCGATCGTCGGTGACGGCGGTTTTGATCGGCGTGTCTTCAGAACGCCAATCCGGAAGGAGACGATCGATCCCGACTGGATCGATGACGGCGCCGGAAAGAATATGGGCGCCGACCTCCGAGCCCTTCTCCACCACGACAACGGAAATATCTGAATTGATCTGCTTGAGGCGGATAGCGGCAGCGAGCCCGGCGGGTCCGGCGCCCACAACCACCACATCGAATTCCATTGCCTCGCGGGCGGGCAGCTCGGCCATGAGAGTCTCCTTGGCCAATTGTCCACTTTTGCACACGGGGCGGCAATCGCGGAGAGCTCATGCTAATGTGCATAAATGACGGCGACCCGCGATAGACCGGCACGCGACCTGCTCGACTTCTACACCGAGGCCGGCGTCGACGCGCTCTTGGGTGAAGACCCGGTTGACCGTTTTGCGACAGCAGAAGCGCCCACGCCCCGCGTTCGCGTGGCACCTGGGGTCACATCGCCTCCCGCGCCTGAAATCAAGGCCCGCGCGGCGACGCCGGCACCGCCCGCCCCCGATGAAGCTGCCATGGCGGCCCGTGGCGCGGCAAAAAGCGCAAAAACGCTCGATGAGCTACGCGCCATTCTCGGCAAATTCGAAGGTTGCGCCTTGAAAGCCACGGCGACGCAGCTTGTCTTCGCCGACGGCAATCCGTCGGCAAGGCTGATGTTGGTTGGCGAAGCCCCGGGCCGTGACGAAGACATTGAGGGCCTGCCCTTCGTCGGCCGCTCGGGCAAATTGCTCGACCGTATGTTGGCGGCGATCGGCTTCGATCGCGCCTCTGTTTACATCGCCAACATCGTGCCCTGGCGGCCACCAGGCAATCGCACGCCGACGCCACAAGAATCGCAAATCTGCCTGCCTTTCATCCTGCGTCAGATCGAACTTGCCGATCCTGACATCCTGGTCTGCCTCGGCGGCCCTTCGGCGCAGGCCCTGCTCGGGATTAAAGATGGCATCACCAAAACGCGCGGGCGCTGGTTCACTTTTGACACGGGCAAGCGCGAAATCCACGCCATGCCAACTTTCCATCCCGCGTTTCTGTTGCGCAGCCCGCTGCAGAAGCGTTTCGCCTGGCGTGACTTCCTGGCGATCAAAAAGGCGCTCGATCAGCGGTAAGCGATCAGAATCGCGCCGACCGCGATCAAGCGTCACCAGAATGATGATGGTGCGGATGAAGGTCGCGAAATCGGCATTGATGTTTTCGACGCCGACTTTTGCAAATATGCCGTGAGGGCGGCGAAAAACGCCGATAGTACAGCCCAGACCTGCCACGATGAGATCGGGTTCATCCGGCAACCGCAAATTTGATTGCGAATAGCACAGCAAGTACCACTATGGCTGGCGCGGCGTCCTTGATTTTTCCGCCAATCAGCTTGGCAAGCGTGTATGTGATGAAGCCGAGGCCAATGCCAGTCGCTATCGAATAGGTCAGCGGCATCGTGATCGCAGTCACCACGGCCGGCGCATATTCAGTTACGTCCTCCCAGTCGACCTCAGCAAGACCGCGGGCCATGACGCAGGCGACATACAGCAGGGCCGCGGCCGACGCGTAGGCGGGAACCATCCCCGCCAGCGGCGCAAAGAATAGCGCGAGCAGGAAAAACAACCCGACGAATGCCGCGGTCAGTCCGGTACGCCCTCCGGCAGAGACGCCGGCGGCACTCTCGATATAGCTGGTGGTCGTTGATGTCCCGATCAGCGCACCGAACATCGCGGCGAAACTGTCGGAAATCAGCGCTTCTTTCATGCGGGCAAGCTTGCCGTTCTTCATCAATCCGGTGCGATGAGTAACGCCAATCAATGTGCCGGCGTTGTCGAACACATCGACGAACAGGATCGAGAACACCACGATGAGAAACGTAAGCTCACTGACACGGGAAAAGTCGAGTTGCAGGAATGTGGGCGCGATCGACGGCGGCATCGAAATGACGCCCGTGAAATGTGCAAGCCCGAACGGCAGTCCGACCAGCGTGACAGCGAGAATGCCAATTAACGTACCGCCCAGGATCCGCCGGTAATTGAGACCGGCGATCAACACAAAGCCGAGCAGCATCAGGATCGCTTGCGGATTGGTCAGGTCGCCGAGCGTGACCAGCGTGGCCGGATGGGCAACGACTACCTTGGCCTCTTCGAGCGCAATAATTCCCAAGAATAGTCCGACGCCAGCCGACACGGCGAGCTTCAAATTCTGCGGAATTGCGTCGATGACGTATTGCCGTATTCGGAATATCGAGATTAGAAAGAACAGCACGCCCGAGCAGAAAACCGCGGCGAGCGCCTGCTGCCACGAATATTTGTAGGTCAGCACTACGGTGAAGGCGAAGAAGGCGTTGATACCCATGCCGGGCGCAAGCGCGATCGGATAATTGGCGTAGAACGCCATGACCAACGTGCTTACCGCCGCGGCGACGCAGGTTGCGACGAATACCGCGCCCTGATCCATTCCGGCCTTACCGAGAATGATCGGGTTGACGAACACGATGTAGACCATCGTCAGGAACGTCGTCACGCCGCCGATCAGCTCGGTTCGGTACGTCGTTCCGCGGGCGCCGATCTCAAACCACCGGTCGATCAAGCCACGCAGCTCGAACAGCCGGCGCTGCATCCGTGACGGTGGTTCTGCCGTTATGTCGGGATCGGCCATGACGGAC
>DAHUXA010000190.1 GCA_027307405.1 Hyphomicrobiales bacterium
GACCATTGCTCGCCATGGCAACGAGCACGCGTTCGGCCTCTTCCACTCGCCGGCAAAACGGCACCATGATTCGGACATTGGTCAGACCCATGTCTTCGCGCACCCGCCGCAATGCGGCGCATTCGAGCGCGAAACCCGCGGCATAGGCCGGGTGTGCATAGCGGGCGGCGCCACGGAAACCGAGCATCGGGTTTTCTTCCCTCGGTTCAAAACCATCGCCGCCTAGCAGTCGTGCGTATTCGTTGGTCTTGAAATCGGAAAGTCGGACGATCACAGGCTTGGGGTAGAAGGCCGCTCCGATCATGCCGATGCCTTCTGACAGTTTCTCGATGAAGTAATCCGCCGGCTTCGGATAGTTCCGCACGAGGCGCTGAATTTCCTCGCGCGCTTGCGCCGAGATGATCTTCTCGGGGCTGACCAGCGCCATGGGATGGACTTTGATGTGCTCGCTGATGATGAACTCCATCCGCGCCAGGCCGACGCCGTCGTTCGGAAGCATGGCAGTGCGGAACGCTAGCTCCGGATTGCCGAGATTCAGCATGATCTCTGTGCGCGGGCGTTTGACGTCGCTCAATTCTACATGCGCAGTCTTGATCGGCAGCGCCCCTTCATACACACGCCCGATCTCGCCCTCGGCGCAGGAGACCGTCACCATGGTGCCGTTCTTTAAAGCTTTTTTTGCATCCACCGCTCCGACGACGGCCGGAATACCGAGCTCGCGAGCGACGATTGCCGCATGGCATGTTCTCCCGCCGCGCTCGGTCACGATGCCGGCGGAAATCTTCATCACCGGCTCCCAATCGGGTGTCGTCGATTCTGCGACGAGAACGTCGCCGGGCTTGAAATCGGTAAGTTGATGCGCGTCAGCAATGACTCGCACGCAACCTGCGGCAATCTTCTCACCGACCGCCCGGCCTGTTGCCAGCACGGTGCCTGACGCACCGAGAGCATAAGTTTGAAAGCCCGTCGGCGTCCTTTGCGATACCACGGTCTCCGGCCGCGCTTGGATGACATACAGCTGACCATCGTCACCATCTTTGGCCCATTCGATATCCATAGGCATCGGATGGCCGGCGCTCTTTGAGTAGTGGTCCTCAATCCTGATGGCATCGCCGGCGAGCTTGAGCACCTCGGCGTCCATGATGCAGAAACGCTCGCGCTCAGCCCCGGGGACCGGCACATTCTCTGTGCCACCGCCTTCGGCATAGATCATGCGGAGCTGCTTGCGTCCAAGCGACCGGCTCAGCACCGTCCGGCGACCGGCGCGAAAGGTCGGCTTGTGCACATAGAACTCGTCGGGATCGACCGTCCCTTGCACGATATTTTCACCTAGCCCGTAAACGCCCGTCACGAACACGACATCGCGGAAGCCGGATTCGGTATCCAGCGTGAAGATAACGCCGCTGGCGGCACGATCCGCCCGCAGCATCTTCATCACGCCCACAGACAGAGCGACTTTGAAGTGATCGAAGCCGTTGTCGATGCGATAGGAGATCGCGCGATCGGTGAAGATCGACGCAAAACAGCGGCGGCAGGCTTCGAACAGTTCGTCAGGGCCGCTGACATTCAGAAAGCTCTCGTGCTGCCCGGCAAAGCTCGCCGACGGCAAATCCTCCGCCGTCGCAGAACTTCGAACGGCGACAGCAACGTTCGCCCCATACTCCATTTCAAGCTGCCGATAGGCGCGGTCGATTTGCGCGCGGAGCTGGCCGGTCGCGGTCGCCTGATATACGATCTCGCGCGCTTCGGCGGCCCGCTTAGCCAGGACATCGACATCCCGTTTATCCAAGTTATCGAGCAACAGATGCAGCCGCTCCCACGCTTTGGCGGCGTTGAGCACATCCCGATAAGCCTCCGCGGTCAGAGCAAAGCCGTTGGGGACACGTACTCCCTGCTTGGATAGCGTCGAATACAGCTCGCCCAACGACGCGTTCTTGCCGCCAACCAACGCCAGATCGCCCAGGCGAATGTCGGAGAACCCGCGCACATAGTCTGTCGTTGCCATCCGGGGATCTTTCGCGAAGGCGTCATGGAACGCGAGGCCCCCTTCACCGGCATTGATTTCCATCAAAGGGAGCCAGATGTTGCGTCTCGCAAAGGCACTCAGAAATAATGATCTGCCGATCTGGTGCCCTACAGTTACAACGACACACCCGACGGCGCGCAGGGCCATCGCTGTTAATTAAACGGTGCCTCAAACGGCACGTCGCTAGGGCCTGTTTCTAGCAGCCACCGATAAACGCCAATTGAGCGAGATCAAGGATAGCTGACCCCAAACGCGCCACCCAAGACGCACCGATGCCCGTCGCTGGTGGGGTCGAAACCAACGGGACTTACCCATGAGTACCGACTCAACGCTGCACTGCACTACCACAGGCGAGACAGTAAGACTGGCTCCGGTCGGCGCCTGGACGGCTGCGCACTCGGAGGCGCTTGAACAGCGCCTGGCGGCGATAAATCCACAAATTTCAACGGCGCGCGAACTCGCCATCGATATGGCAGGTGTGCGTGAACTCGACACGCTCGGCGCCTGGCTGCTCGAACGTCTGGCTCGCGGCTGCATCGCGCGCAAAATACAAGTGCAATTTCTCCAGCTCCCCGAGCGCTATCGCGGGCTGTTCGATCAAGTCGGTCGGGTCAACCGCCGGACGGTGCAAAGGCCGGTCAGCAAAAATAAATTACTTCTTGGGCTCGAGAGGATCGGTCAATACACCATTACACTTCAAGTTGAATTCGTGACGTTTCTGGAAATGCTCGCGGCACTGAGTTTCGCGCTGGTGCGCGTGCTCGGTCGCCCGCGTACGTTCCGCATCACTTCGGCCGCCTATCACCTTTACCGCGTGGGCTGGCAGGCGATTCCGATCATGGTTCTGATAACGTTTCTGATTGGATGCATCATTGCGCAACAGGGCATTTTCCATTTCAGAAAATTCGATGCGGATGCATATGTGGTCGATATGGTCGGCATTCTGGTGCTGCGGGAGCTCGGAGTCCTGATCGTCTCGATCATGGTGGCCGGCCGTTCCGGCAGCGCCTATACGGCCGAACTTGGGTCGATGAAAATGCGCGAGGAAATCGATGCCCTGCGCATGATGGGATTTGACCCGGTTGAAGTCCTGATCCTGCCGCGCGTCGTTGCCCTCGTCATTGCGCTGCCCATCCTCGCATTCTTCGGCTCCATGGCAGCGCTGTTTGGCGGCGGGTTGGTCGCTTGGCTCTATGGTGGTATGAGCCCCGAGATATTCATCGCGCGCCTGCGGGAAGCTGTATCCGTCACCCACTTTGAAGTCGGCATGATCAAGGCACCGTTCATGGCGCTTGTGGTAGGGCTCGTCGCCTGTAGCGAGGGACTGCGCGTCAAGGGCAGCGCCGAGTCACTCGGTTTGCAGACCACAAACTCAGTCGTAAAATCCATCTTTCTCGTGATCGTATTGGACGGAGTGTTCGCCGTCTTTTTCGCGTCCATCGGGATGTGACGCGATGTCTGGCGGGACACCAGAGATTGTCATTCGTATCAGCGATCTGGTTGTCGGCTTTGGCAATCAACTCGTCCTCGATCACCTGTCACTCGAGGTGCGGCGCGGAGAGATTTTGGGCTTGGTCGGCGCGTCGGGTGGTGGCAAGTCGGTTCTGCTTCGCACCATCATCGGCCTGGTTCCGAAGCGGCAGGGCCGCATCGAAGTCATGGGAGTTGATCGCGATACCGCCAGCCCGGAACAAGAACGTGCCATGGAACGGCGCTGGGGCGTTCTGTTCCAGCAAGGAGCATTGTTCTCTTCGCTGACCATTCTGGAAAATATTCAGTTTCCAATGCGCGAAAGCCTTCACCTTCCCAAGACTCTGTTGGACGAACTGGCCAATGCCAAGCTGGAAATGGTCGGCCTAAGCCCGGAAGACGGACTGAAATTTCCAGCTGAACTGTCTGGCGGCATGACAAAACGTGCGGCGCTTGCCCGCGCAATCGCGCTCGATCCGGAAATCCTGTTCCTCGACGAGCCGACATCCGGCCTCGATCCAATTTCGGCCGGCGAGTTCGACGCCCTCATCAAGACCTTACAGCAGACGCTGAACTTCACCGTCTTCATGGTTACGCACGATCTCTATAGCATGCAGGTGCAGTGCGACAGGATTGCCGCGCTCGCCAACGGAAAGGTCGTCGCGCTCGGCCCCATCGCGGAAGTGATCGAATCGGATCACCCTTGGGTCAAATCCTACTTTCAAGGCAAACGCGCACGCGTGATCACGCGTGCGACGCATTGAGGATTTATCATGGAAACGCGCGCCCCTTATGCCCTTGTCGGCCTTCTGGTGATCGCTGCCATCGGCACGATCTTCGGATTTGTCTACTGGCTGAACAACACCGGCGGTCTTAGCAAACGAACGGTGTACGAGATCCAGTTCGAGAATAGCGTCTCTGGTCTATTGAAAGGCGCAGCCGTACTATTCAACGGGATTCGCGTCGGCGAAGTCGCCAACCTTCAACTCAGCCCGGACGATCCTCGTAAGGTGAGCGCGATGGTCGCGGTGGCGGCCGACACGCCGATTCGCGCCGACACGCATGTCGGCCTTGAATTTCAGGGATTGACCGGTGCTCCGGTGATTGCGCTGGAAGGACGGAGCAAAATGCCGCCGCCTGCCGCCTCTGCGGGCTTGCCCGTGCTTAAAGCCGATCCGGCGGCCAGCGTGAGTATGACGCGGGCGGCGCGCGATGCGCTTCTTCAGCTGCAGGGCCTTATTTCCGAAAGTTCAGAACCGCTGCACAGCACGCTCACGAACCTCAGTACGTTTTCGGCGGCACTTGCCCGCAATTCTGATCGTCTCGATGGAATCATAAGTAGCCTGGAACGATTGACCGGCGGTGGTCCGGCAGCCGCAAGCCCAATCATATACGACCTCAAGGCCCCACACGATTTTCCTCCCATCACGAAGATACCCTCAGCTCAACTGAGCATTCCGGAGCCGACGGCGGTGCTGATGTTTGACACGCAAAAGATACTGGTGCGACCGAGCGGCAGCGAGGGACCGACATTTTCGAATGCGAAATGGAGTGACAATATCCCGAAGCTCATTCAGGCCCGGATTATTCAAAGCTTCGAAAATGCTAATTTTCGCGTTGCCAGACCGATCGAAAGCTTGACCGCCAGCCGTCAGCTTCTCATCGACATTCGAAGTTTCCAGCTTTCGCTGGCGGCTGCGCCTCAGGCTGAGGCGGAATTTTCAGCCAAAATCCTTGGCGACAACGGACAAATCTTGGGCACGCACATCTTTCGCGCAACGGTTCCCGCCGCTGCCGCCGACGCCCCTGCAGCCGCAGCAGCGCTCGACAACGCTTTCGGAAAGGTGGCTACCGAATTGGTTGTATGGGCATCCGGGCTGATGTGACCGCACCCGGGAAATTCCCGATCTTTGATTTCGATCAACGAGCTCACCCCCGATCAGTTGCTAGTTTCCACCGTTTCGATGGGAGCATCTCATGATCAAAGATATTGTGGTGAATTTGCCCTTGCGCGCGAACAAGGACCGAATAACCGCATTTGCTGCCTCGCTCGCCGGGTATTTCGGCGCTCACGTGACCGGTATCGCGTTCATGTACTGGCCTGTTTTTGTCTGTGTTCAAATGGGCGCGGCCGAAGCGCGTTTCATCGAGGAACAGGACGCTGCGGCCAAGAGGGCTGCCGACGCTGCCGTCGAGCGGCTGGCTCGGGAGACTGGTCGCGAAAAGGTATCTTGGGATTCCCAGCAAATATCGGTTTCTGTCGATGAAGCGCCCGGTCGCTTCGCTGAAATCGCCCGCGCGTTTGATCTTGCAGTCGTCGCGCAGGCAGAGCCAGAAAGCGGCGCGGTCGACGACCTGATCGCTCAAGCAGCGCTCTTCCAATCCGGTCACCCGATTTTGGTGGTTCCTTACACGCAGACCGTACCGTTTAAACTCGACCGGGTCGCGGTATTGTGGGACGGCAGCGCCCCCGCGACCCGCGCCATCGTCGGCGCCATGCCATTTATGTACCGTGCGAAGGCAATCGATCTTGTGTCGATCATGGGTGAACGTGATCTTCGGCAGGAAATTGACGGTGCCGACATGCGCAAGCATCTCTCACGTCATGGACTGAACGTAGAGCCTAAACGGTTGCAAATGATGAACGACATTACCACGACGATTTTGAATTATGCGGCCGAGAACGCGCCGGACTTGCTCGTGATGGGCGGCTATGGCCACACACGATTTCGCGAATTCGTTCTCGGCGGCGCGACCCGCGGCATTCTAGAAGGCATGACGATGCCGACACTCATGTCGCATTGAGCCATTTCACCAGCTAATTCCGCCGTTCACTGTGGTAGCCCAAATCAATGCGAAAGAAGCCGAAACAACGACAAGCCAAAGGCAGACAACCGCTGCGCTGTAAATCCGCTGTGAATATT
>DAHUXA010000191.1 GCA_027307405.1 Hyphomicrobiales bacterium
GGGCGTAGCGCGTTGAGGCGGGAGCAGCCGTCGCGCTCTGGCCGCCGCGGGCTGAGGTACACGCGGCCTACAACCCAAGCGAACGCCCGATGATCTCCTTCATGATCTCGTTGGTGCCCGCATAGATGCGCAACACACGCGCGTCCCGGTACATCCGCGAGATCGGATATTCGTCCATATAGCCATAGCCGCCGAACAATTGCAGGCAGCGGTCGATCACTTTGCCTTGGGTGTCGGTAAGGCGGTATTTGGCCATCGAGGCGGTGACGGTGTCGAGTTCGCCTTTGACATGCCTTTCGATGCAGTAATCGAGGAAAACCTTGGAGATTGTCGTCTCGGTCTTGCACTCGGCGAGCTCAAATTGGGTGTTCTGGAACTCAATAATGGCCTGCCCAAAGGCCTTGCGCTGCTTGACATAATCGATCGTGAGCGCGAGCGCCCGTTCCATCATCGCGACCGCGTGCACGGCGACGATCAACCGCTCCTGCGGCAGCTCTTTCATCAGCTGGTAGAAGCCCTGCCCTTCTTCGGTACCAAGCAGACTCGACGCCGGAAGCTGCACATCTTCAAAGAACAATTCAGAGGTGTCGGCCGAATCCATACCGAGCTTTTTCAGTTTGCGGCCGCGCCGAAAACCTTGCGCGTCGTCGGCCTCGACCACAAACAGCGACGTGCCCTTTGCGCCGGCCTTGGGGTCGGTCTTGGCAACGACGATGATCAGATTGGCGTGCTGACCATTGGTGATGAAGGTCTTGGAGCCATTGAGCACGTAACCGTTGCCGGATTTCTTTGCCGAAGCGCGCACACCCTGCAGATCGGAGCCAGTGCCAGGCTCGGTCATCGCGATCGCACCGACCAGCTCGCCGGTGGCGAGCTTCGGCAGCCAGCGCTTCTTCTGGTCTTCGGTGCCGTAATGCAGGATGTAGGGTGCAACGATTCCGGAATGCAGCGGCGCGCCGAAAGTATCGAAACCCGCAAGCGCGAGTTCGCGGTTGATGACCGCTTCATGCGCGAAGCTTCCGCCGGCGCCTCCGTATTCTTCCGGCATCGATGCGCAGAGCAGGCCGGCCTCGCCTGCCTTGGTCCATACGTCGCGATCGTAGATATGAGCTTCGTGCCAGCGATCGAGATTGGGCACAAATTCGTCGGCGATGAAGCGCCGCGCCTGCTCCTCAAGCAGGGCAAGGTCTTCGCTCATCCAGGCCGGGCGCGGGAGATTGAGTGCGTCCATGGGCAAATCCATCCGCAAATAAGATAGGGCTCGGTCCGCGCGGACGCGAGCAGTAAATGGCCCAGCGGAATATTCGTCAGCCAAACCAAGGGTAGTCGCGGCTGCCACTGAGTGCTACTGAGCGGATAGAATATAGAGCCGGGTCTGTCAGCACCATGACTTCGCCGACCGGCGCCGAAGCGCCGCAAGTGATTGATTCGCCAACCGCGTGGCTACGTCTTGCCGTAGCCGTGGCGATTTCCACTATTGGCGGTGTCGGCATGTGGTCATTCATGGTGGCGCTGCCCGCGATCCAAAGCGATTTTGGCGCCAGCCGCGCCGAGGCCTCGCTTCCCTTCACCTTCGTCATGCTTGGCTTTGCTGGCGGCGGCGTGCTGATGGGGCGTCTCGCAGACCGATTTGGCATCGCCGTGCCCCTCGGCATCGGGACACTGACGCTGACAACCGGTTATATCGCGGCCGCATGGTCGCCGAGCCTGTGGCTCGTCGCGCTTGCGCACGGACTTATCGGAATTGGCTGTTCGGCCAGTTTCGGACCAATGATGACCGACATCTCGCATTGGTTCCTGCGCCGGCGCGGCATTGCCGTCGCGCTTGCGGCGGTCGGCAACTACACCGCGGGCGCGATCTGGCCGCCGGTGGTGCAGCATTTTATTTCCACGTCCGGCTGGCGCGCGACGCATATCGGGATCGGGCTGTTCTGCCTCGTCACCATAATGCCGCTGGTGTACGCGATGCGTGCGCGGATCGAGGGCCAGCATGCTGAAACTGATAACGCGGCTGCGCGCCGGCAAGCCGAGGCGCCGTTCTCGCCGCTGACACTGCAAATACTTCTATGCATTGCCGGCGTCGGTTGCTGCGTGGCGATGGCGATGCCGCAGGTGCATATCGTCGCCTATTGCGGCGATCTCGGTTATGGCGTCGCGCGCGGCGCCGAAATGCTGTCGATAATGCTCGGCTTTGGCATCATCAGCCGCATCGCCTCCGGTTTCGTTGCCGACCGGATCGGCGGAGTGCGGACGCTATTGCTCGGCTCGGTGCTGCAAGGCGTGGCGCTGTTTCTTTATCTCTGGTTCGACGGACTCATTTCCCTCTACGTGATCTCCGCACTGTTCGGCCTGTTCCAGGGCGGCATCGTGCCGAGCTACGCCATCATCGTGCGCGAATATTTCTCGCCACGCGAGGCCGGCACCCGCCTCGGCCTGGTGCTGATGGCGACACTGATCGGTATGGCGCTGGGCGGCTGGATGTCGGGCCTGATTTTCGACCTCACCGGATCCTACCGCGCCGCGTTCCTCAACGGTCTCGGCTGGAATCTGGTAAACGTCTCGATCATGACATGGCTGCTGCAGCGATCACGCCGCCGGCCCGCGCTCGCCACCGCCTGACTCTCAAGCGGGTTCGTCATGGCCTGGCTTGTCCCGGCCATCCACGTCTTAATCTGGTTGATATTCCGGAAGTCGTGGATGCCCGGCACAAGGCCGGGCATGACAGGCTTGTTCAAAACGCGTCGTCCGGCAATTCCATGGTCGAGGCGGCGCCGGCTTGAATGCGGGCAAGCCGTGTCGCTGTCTCGGGCAGCATCCGCTCCATGAAGAAGCGGGCGGTGACGAGTTTCGCATTCAAAACTGCCGCCGAGCCATTCGCTTTCGGCAATTTGGCAAGCGCAGCTTCCGCGATCTTGCACCACATGTAGCCAAGGGCAACCAGCCCGAAGAGATGCATGTAGTCGTATGAGCCGGCGCCCGCGTTGTCGGGCTTTGCCATGGCGTTTTGCATGAACCACATCGACGCCTGCTGCAAATGCGCGAGCGATTGTCCGAGCGGCTTGAGATAGACGTTCATCGCGTCGCTGTCGGCACGCTCCTTGAGATAAGTCTGCACCTCGTTGAAGAAAGCCATGATGGCGCGGCCACCATCCTTGCCGAGCTTGCGCCCGACCAGGTCGAGCGCCTGGATGCCATTCGCGCCTTCGTAGATCTGCGCAATGCGCGCATCGCGCACAAACTGCTCCATGCCGTGTTCGGCGATGTAGCCGTGACCGCCAAAAATCTGCTGCGCCATAACAGCATTGGCGAAGCCGCCGTCCGTGAGGACGCCTTTGATGACCGGCGTGAGCAGCCCCATGTGATCGTCGGCGCTCGTGCGCTCCTTCTGATCGTCAGAGCGGTGCGCGACGTCGCTCTTGAGCGCGGTCCACATCACCAATGCGCGTGCCGCCTCGTTGAAGGCGCGCATGCTCATGAGTGCGCGCCGCACATCCGGATGCACGATGATCGGATCGGCGGCTTTGTCCGGATACTTGACACCGGAGATGGATCGACCTTGCAGGCGCTCCTTCGCATATGCGGCCGCGTTCTGGTAGGCCACCTCGGAAAGCGCGAGCCCTTGCACGCCGACGCCGAGCCGCGCTTCGTTCATCATCGTGAACATGGCGTTGAGGCCGCGGTTTTCCTCACCGATCAGCCAGCCAATAGCGCCGTCGTAATTCATGACGCAGGTCGAATTGCCATGGATGCCCATCTTCTCTTCAATCGATCCGCAGCTCACCGCGTTGGGCGCGCCAAGAGAGCCGTCATCGTTGACCATGATCTTCGGCACGACGAACAGCGAGATGCCCTTGGTGCCGGCGGGCGCGCCTTCAATGCGCGCGAGCACGAGGTGAATGATGTTCTGCGAAAGATCGTGCTCGCCGGCCGAAATGAAAATCTTGGTACCGGATACCTTGTAGCTGCCATCGGCCTGCTTCACCGCCTTTGATCGCAGCAGCCCGAGATCGGTGCCGCAGTGCGGCTCAGTGAGATTCATCGTGCCGGTCCAGGCGCCTTCCACCATCTTCGGCAGATATTTTGCCTTCAGCGCATCGGAGGCATGCACCAGCAACGCGGCGATAGCGCCCTGCGTGAGGCCGGGATACATGGCGAAGGCCATGTTGGCGGAGCAAAAAAATTCATTGACCATGACGGTCATGGTCGCCGGCAGGCCTTGTCCGCCGAAATCCGCGGGCACTGAAATGCCAATCCAGCCGCCCTCGACTATCTGCTTGTAGGCGTCCTTGAAGCCCTTCGGTGTTGTCACGCTGCCATCGGCGGCGCGTTTGCAGCCTTCCTTGTCGCCCACGCGGTTGAGCGGGGTCAGCACTTCTTCACTGAACTTGGCTGCCTCGCGCAGCACTGCTTCAACCACATCGGGTGAGGCGTCGGAGAAGCCCGGCAGATTCCCGTAGTGCTCGATATGGAAGACGTCGTTGAGCAAAAACAACGCGTCATCTACTGGGGCTTTATAGATCGGCATGGTTCCTCTCCCCGGCAGCGGGCCGCAAGGTGTTAACAGGATATGAAGGTAACAGTTTCCCCTACTTCAGGGCAGCGAAGGAAAGCCCGCGGGCAGGCCCCATCGACACGCAGTATGACGCAGCCGGTTTACACCTGCGTTAAGGGCAGTGGAATCGCCAGGATTGGTCAAGCCTTGCGGGACGCGGCCGCTTTCACGGGCTGAGAGGCATCGGACGCCTTGAACATCTCAGTATAAATCTGGCGCAACTCACCGATGGCCTCGTCGATGTCCCGCCGCTGGCGCTCCAGCATATTGATCTGCTCGACACATTTTTGCCGGCTGATCGGAAGGGCGTTGGGGCAACCACGCACACGCTCGGCCAGCATTTCGCGGATTTCGGTCAAGGTGAACCCGAGTCGTTTGCCTTGCAGAATCAAGGCGAGACGGTCGCGATCTTCATGACTGAACATGCGGGCGGAACCGTTCCGCTGCGGCGCCAGCAGGCCTTTGCTTTGATAAAACCGTAGCGCCCGGAGCGTGACGCCCGCCTCCCGGGCAAGTTCTCCAATGGTAATATTGTCTGCCACGTCTGATCCGGCGGAGGTCTCGGTGCTGTCGCCGGCTCGATCCGTGCCGCCACAAGCGCGGTATTCGTTATGCATATCGCCCCTACATATTACCTCTACCGAATCGTGTGAATCCTAGGCGTGCAACCTCCGGGGGCGGTGGCACTCGGGTGTTCTGCCCAGAAAATATTGCGGCCGAGGCCACTTCCGCAAAACGTTAACGGGTTGTTTACCGCAACAAGCAAAAAGTTAGCACGTGGACGAAGGACCGAGCCCAGTATCCACCCGCCGTTAATCCGCGCCGGTTCCACGAGAGTCGATCCGACTCTTGCCGTCTCCACCTCGGACGTAGGTGTGGGCATGACATTTGGCTTTCCGTGGCGCGTCAAAGGCATTCGACCGGAAGCGCGACACACAGCGCGAGAAGCGGCGCGTCGTGCGGGTTTGCCGCTGAATGACTGGCTCAACGCAATCATCCTGCAACAGGCCGCGGCGCAAGGGATCAAGACGTCTCCGATTGCGCTCGACGGCGACGAAGGATCCGCCGATGATCTTTCCGATTTGCATCATCGGCTCGACGATCTTACCCGCCGTATCGATCAGGTAACACGGACTGGGGCCGCAGCTTACGCGCCGAAGCGAGGCCGCGAAGAATTGGAGTTCGACGAGCTATTCGCGCGTCTCGAGCAACGGTTCGACCAATTCGCCGCCAATATCGTGCATCCGGCAACACAGCCGGCAATGCAGAGCGCACATCCGCACTCCCTCGACCGTCCAGAAATCGCTGCGCCGCGCCAGACGTTCAATGGCGAAGCCATACATGCGCACACACAGCAATCCAGTCCGGCGGCGGCCGTGGCTGCACACGAGCCAGCGCCGTCGCAAGACCTGTCGGGCCTGGAAGACCAGCTGCGCCGGATCGCCGACCAGATCGAAATACTGCGACGGCCCGACGTCGAAGAGGACATCGATGCGTTGCGCGAAGAACTTGACGAAATCAGCTGCAGGCTCAATGAGGCAATGCCTCGCCGCGCCATCGAAATTATTGAGACACAGATTCAGAGCCTGAGCCAACGCGTCGCGCAGGGGCGGCAGGCCGGCGTCGACGGCAACGCCTTGGCCGGAATCGAACGCGGCCTTGCCGAAGTGCGCGATGCGTTGCGTGATCTGACACCGGCGGAAAACCTGGTTGGATATACCGACGCTATCGCGGCCCTCTCCCACAAGATCGACCTCATCGTCGCTCAGAAAGACCCTGCGACGATGCAGCAG
>DAHUXA010000192.1 GCA_027307405.1 Hyphomicrobiales bacterium
TGATCGTATCGACGACGCGCGGCGGCTTTGCCTTGAGATCAATGACGGTGATGGTGTCGGTATCGCCCTGCCCGCCACCCTGATTGCTGACCACCGCAACATCGCCCTTCGAACTGATTTCAAGACTGTAGGGGCGAACACCGCCCACCATGAACGCCTTGCTATCTTCGACTTTGTTGCCGTCAACCGACAGTATTGAAATCCTGTGATCGCCATCGCGCGTCACCAAAGCGCGCTTGCCGTCAGGCGTGAACGCGACATGACTCGGTCCAGACTTTGAATCGCCAAGCTGAATCTTGCCGGCCGGCGTAAGTTTGTTGCCGGCGACCGTGAATACCGAAACGGTACCTTCGTTTCGGTTTGCGACCAGCGCCAGCGTGCCAGCGGAATTGATCGATACGCCTGCCGCACCAAGACCAGCTTCCAATGTGGCGATCACAGCAGGGGGCTTGGCCTTAAGATCGATCACCGAGAGCTTGTTATCGGGGGCAGCCTTTTTTCGATCGACTGGATCAACTTTGAACGCTCCAGTCACTAACGCGAAGCTTTCGTCGCGCGATATCGCAACACTCTGAGGCGGACCAACGACACTGGCTGGTGCTTTGACTTCGCCGATCACTTTTGGCGGCATAGCACCGAGGTCGATAATGCTGACCGTGTCAGCCGCTGGGTTGTCCGGCACAACATTTACGCCGTCGACGAGAACGGCCTTGTTGTCGTTCGCGGTAACTGCGATTTGCGCTCCAGCGTCGATGGTGAACAGAGGCAACATGGCCAGCGCGAAGGCAAGCTTCGCTGGCCGTAAAAATTGGCGTCTCATAGAACCTCCCCGCCCGGATGTCATTGTTGTAAAGGGCCGCAAGCCGCGCCGAGTTCACAGCCTGCCCGACACATTAACACCAATCGGAGGAGATTGCTTCCCGCTCAGAGGCCGGCAACCGCGGGGACCTGCTTGGCTTGGCCGGACCGCTCCTTCTTGAGCAGCTCCGCAAGCAGGAAAGCAAGATCGATTGCCTGCTCCGCGTTTAGCCGCGGATCGCAGACGGTATGGTAACGATCGTTGAGATCGGCTTCCGTGATAGCACGGGCGCCGCCTGTGCATTCAGTAACGTTCTGCCCCGTCATCTCAAGATGTACGCCACCGGCATAGGTGCCTTCGGCCTGGTGCACTTCGAAGAAGCTGCGCACCTCTTTCAAGATGAGGTCGAACGGCCTCGTCTTGTAGCCTGTCGCTGAGGTAATGGTATTCCCGTGCATTGGGTCGCACGACCAAAGCACCACCTTGCCCTCACGCTTGACTGCACGCACGAGCGGCGGGAGTAGCTCACCGGCCTTTTCGGCACCAAAGCGGCCAATCAGAGTGAGCCGGCCGGGCTCGTTGTCGGGATTGAGAATGTCGATCAGCCGTAGCAAGTCGTCGGGCTTGCTGGAAGGACCGCATTTAAGTCCAAGCGGGTTTTTGATGCCGCGCGCGTATTCGATATGCGCGTGATCATGTTGCCGGGTACGATCGCCGATCCACAACATGTGTCCGGATGTGGCGTACCAGTCGCCAGTCGTCGAATCGACGCGCGTCATTGCTTCCTCGAAGCCAAGCAGGAGGGCTTCGTGACTCGTATAGAACTCTGTGGTGCGCAGTTCGTTGTGCTGCTCGGGATCGAGGCCGCAGGCCTGCATGAAGCCGAGCGCCTCGGAAATGCGATCCGACAATTCAACATAGCGCCGCGACTGCGGACTGTCCTTGACGAAGCCAAGCATCCATTGTCGCACGCTGGCGAGATTGGCATAGCCGCCTTGCGCGAAAGCACGCAACAGATTGAGCGTTGCCGCCGATTGCCGATAGGCCTCGATCTGACGGCGCGGATCTGGACGTCGCGCCTCCTCAGTAAAAGCGATGTCATTGATGATGTCGCCGCGATAGCTCGGCAGTTCCTTGCCGTCGCGCTTCTCGCTCGGCGAAGAACGAGGTTTGGCGAACTGGCCCGCAATCCGACCGACTTTTACGACCGGCGAAGCCGCGGCGTAGGTCAACACGACCGCCATTTGCAAGAACATCCGGAAGAAGTCGCGAATATTGTTCGCGCCATGCTCGGCAAAACTCTCTGCGCAGTCGCCGCCTTGCAGCAGGAAAGCCTCGCCCTTTGCGACACGCGCCAATTGCTTCTTCAGGTTGCGCGCCTCACCGGCGAAGACCAGCGGCGGGAATGTCGCAAGCTGCTTTTCGACGTCAGCCAACGCCTGCCGGTCCGGATAATCCGGAACCTGCTGAATAGGCTTTTTGCGCCAGCTATCCGGCGTCCAACGTTCAGCCATCACGCATAACTCCAGCTTTTGGCGGGCGTTATACACGACAGCACCCTGTAGAAGCCAGTTTTTCCAACGAGTTCGGTTAGTTTCAGCCTTATTCCGCTGCCGCCCGGCCGTAGGTCATCGCTTTTTCCCGCAGCGTGATCAATTCTTCGGCTGCGGTTGGGTGGACCGCCATGGTCGCATCGAAGTCAGCCTTGGTCGCACCCATCGTCACCGCGATCCCAACGACCTGGATCAATTCAGCGGCGTCAGGCCCGATGATGTGACACCCGACGATCTTGTCGGTATTGCCATCGACCACAAGCTTCATGAACACGCGCGTGTCGCGCCCCGACAGTGTCGCCTTCATCGGCCGGAAGCTGGTCTTGTAGATGTCAACCTTGCCGAGCTTTTCGACCGCTTGTGCCTCGGTGAGCCCGATGACACCAACCTCGGGTTCGGAGAACACCGCCGTCGGAACATTGGAATGATCGACCTTTGTCGGCTTATCGCCGAACACGGTGTCGGCAAAGGCGTGGCCTTCGCGGATCGCGACTGGAGTCAGGTTGACCCGGTCAGTAACGTCGCCGACCGCGTAGATATTCGGCACCGAGGTTCTCGAATAGGCGTCGACCATAATGCCGCTGCGCTCGGAAATCTTTACGCCAGCAGTCTCGAGCCCAAGTCCTTCGACATTCGGTCTACGTCCGGTCGCAAACATCGCAAGATCAACCACGATCTGCTCGTTGTCGGAAAGTACAACATCGAATCCATGGTCGACCTTCTCGACCTCCTTCACGATCTTGCGGGTAAGAACTTTGATGCCACGCAGCTCGAGTTCGCGCGTCAGGTGCTCACGTACGTCCTCGTCAAATCCGCGCAGAATCTTTTCCCCGCGATAAACCAGGGTGACCTCGCTACCGAGGCCGTTGAAGATTCCGGCAAACTCCAAGGCAATATAACCACCACCCTGGATTAAGATGCGTTTGGGTAATTTTTTGAGATGGAACGCTTCGTTCGACGAGATGACGTGTTTTTCGCCGGCGATTGGAGTACCGTGATGCGGTCGCGCACCGGTCGCAATGAGGATCGTTTCAGCCCGTATGCGCGCGCCGGTCGCGAGACGGACGGTATGGGCGTCTTCAAGCACCGCGCGGCTTTTGACAATCTCGACATTGTAGCGTCCGAGCGTCGTCGTGTAGGCAGCCTCCAACCGAGCGATTTCGCGATCCTTATTGGCGATCAGCGCGGTCCAATCGAATTTTGGTTTGCCGACTGACCAGCCATACCCGATGGCATCTTCGAACTCATCCGAAAATCGTGATGCATAGACGAGCAACTTTTTAGGAACGCAGCCGCGGATGACACAAGTACCACCAACGCGATACTCCTCGGCGATCATCACACGCGCGCCATAACTTGCGGCAATTCGCGCGGCCCGCACGCCGCCAGAGCCCGCTCCAATGACAAAAAGGTCGACGTCGTTATCAGTCATCAGCGCCCTATCACTTTAATAAGGGTCGCCAAACCAATTGCCAGCATCGACGTGTCAAAGCGTGTGGCCCCGCTTTTTCAGTTCGTCGCGCATTTTCACGATCACCTCATCGGAAAGGTTATTCGCCCAGGTCTGTGCAAATTTCAGGCCCTCCTCTCCCACTTTCGGCTGCTCTACAATCAACTTCATGCCGACCGGTGTCTTGTAGAACGCCAGCAGTTCTTTCAGCTCCGCTTCGGTGAAGTGGCTTGCATAAAGTTTGGCGACCTCAGAGGTCAGCTCGCCAAATCGCGGCGTCAAATCGGCACGCATTTTGGTGGTGATCTCATTGAGATCTTTGCTCAGACCAGGGTTTTGTTGAAGAAACAGGTTCTTCGCTTGCTCGATCACGCCGGGGATCAACGGGTTGAATAGCGCCATAGCGCCGGTGACATTTACGATGTCCTTGGCTGTCTGAATGGCCGTTGCCGACGGTTGCTGCGCCTCAGCGACAGTGCCGAGCCCCATCAAGGTTAGCGCGACAACCGCCGGCCTCATGGCGCCTTTCATGATCTCGATGATACTCATCTTGGAAACTCCATTTAGCTCGAGATTTCAGGACCTCTGACGATCTCCACACCGTCCGGCCCGCCGATAATGGCCATGTGCGCGAGGCCAATAAACAGACCATGCTCCACTACCCCCGGAACACCCGAAAGCGCATGCGCCAACGCGGCCGGCTCGTCAACCCGCCCGAGTGCGGCGTCGAGAATCCAGTGGCCGCCATCCGTGACGAAAGCATGGCCATCTTTACCTCGTCGCAGTGTCAGCGGACCAGGGCGTTGGATCGCACCAATAGCTTTTTCAATCGCACGCTGAGTTGCTGCGAGGCCAAATGAGACCACTTCGATCGGCAGCGGAAATTGCCCAAGCGTGGAAACCAACTTGCTGCGATCAGCGATCACAATCATCCGCGCTGAAGCCGCCGCAACGATTTTTTCCCGCAGCAATGCACCGCCACCACCCTTGATCAGGCAAAGGTCGGGGCCGATCTCATCGGCACCGTCTACGGTCAGATCAAGCTCAGGTGTCTGATCCAATGTCGTGAGCGTAATTCTGCACCGTTTTGCGTCGGCCGATGTCGTCTCCGACGTCGACACCGCAACAATGTTGAGGCCTGAGCGAACGCGCTCGCCAACTAGCTCGACAAAATGCCTCGCAGTCGACCCGGTGCCAAGGCCAAGCCGCATGCCCGGGCGCACGAATTCAACGGCGCGAGCGGCGGCTGCACGTTTCTGGGCGTCGGCGTTCATTGGTACCGGCTAAGCGATCGAGTATCGATTGACGATCATGTTCTGCGCCTATCTAACCCTGATCGACCTGCCTGAATAGCCGAAATTTGCCGAGCCGGAGGTGCTGACAAATCGTCCTTGCAACAATCCCAAACGAAGGCTAGCGATCCCACCATGGCGGCCCCCACTATTGTCTTTGACCTCGACGGTACTCTGATCGACACGGCGCCTGATCTTGTCGAGGCTCTTAATGTGATATTTACGCGCGAAGGATTGTCACCGCTCCCTTACGATACCGCACGCAATCTGGTCGGGGGCGGCGCCAAGGCAATGATCGCTCGCGGCATAGAGGCCGAAGGCCGCATTTTTTCCCCGGCGAAGCTTGAAAATATGTTTGCCGATTTCATCGCGCACTATTCCGATCATCTGGCCGACCGATCGCGACCCTTTCCAGGGCTAGCATGTGCACTCGATGCGCTGGCCGCACGCGGTTGTCAGTTTGCCGTTTGCACGAACAAGCTTGAACGGTTGTCAGTGCTTTTGCTCAAGCAATTCGATCTCGCCGATCGGTTTATGACAATCTGCGGCCAAGATACTTTCGGCGTCCAAAAACCTGACCCGGAAGTTCTACGGCGTACCGTTGCGGCCGCGGGCGGAACGATGCAGCGCACAATCATGATCGGGGATTCGAATATCGATATTTGCACCGCACGTGCGGCCGGCGTCCCGATTGTCGCTGTCGAATTTGGCTACAGCGAACGTCCGGTCGCCGAATTTGCGCCAGACCGGACCATCAGTCATTTCGCGCAATTGCCGGCGTCGATTGCCGCCATCTGGTCTGCAATCTGACGGCCGCCCGTAGGAAATTACGGTGTATTTTGGTAAGGTTAGAAGGGGCGTGTTGCACCTGCACGACGGCAACCGTATTCTGGTAAGGGGCGAGCGGCTTCAAGTCGCTCGAGTGGGATGACCAATATGATGTACCGAGTTTTCGCGATTATCGGCGGCGCACTAACACTTGCGGCTTGTTCATCAAGCCCAGACTGGATGAATCTTGATGCCCTCAAACCCGGGCCTTCGTTGGACACCGTGAGCCTGGAATCCGAACCACCCGGCACCGAAGCGAAGGCATCCAATGGCCAAAGCTGCCGCACGCCGTGCGCGCTCGCGCTGCCCGTCGACGCTGCCACCTCGGTCACCTTTACGCTCAACGGCTACCAGCCGGAAACAGAAAGACTTGAGGTGATCCAAACGACCGGCGAGCCTACGAGATTGCGT
>DAHUXA010000193.1 GCA_027307405.1 Hyphomicrobiales bacterium
CCATCTTGGCCTTGATATTTGCCGGTACCGTCGCCCCGGTACCCTCACATGCTCGTGAAATGGTTCATCTTACCGGCTATCCGAGCGGCACGATCGTCGTGAAAACCAACGAAAGGCGCCTCTATCTGGTTTTGGATGGGAGCCAGGCGATCCGCTATCCGGTCGGGGTCGGTCGGGCCGGAAAGGCGTGGTCAGGGACCGCCTTTATCAGCGGGAAATACATACAACCGGGTTGGTCACCGCCAGCGGAAATAAGGCACGACAAGCCATCCATACCCGACCTCATACCTGGTGGCAGTCCCAGAAATCCAATGGGCGCGGCTGCCTTGACGCTGAGCGAAGGCGAATACGCCATCCACGGCACCAACAATCCCGGTTCGATCGGAGGGTTCGTGTCATACGGATGCATCCGCATGTACAATCAAGACATTATGGACCTCTACGGTCGTGTCAGCTTAGGTACGAGAGTTGTCGTGTTGCGATAATTCGAGGAAAACATGAAATCGCTAGTGGTGACTGTCCTCAAGCTTGGTGCCTTCGTCTCAATGGCCGTCGCCGTGACGACCCCGGCGTTGGCCTATTGGCAATTCATCGAACGTCCCCCCGGCGTGGAGGTAAAACCATCCCCACGCTACGGCAGCCAGAAGCAGTGCGAAGAGGCCCTCAAGAAGGCCGAGGCCGCGCTCAAGAAAGCTTACCCCGATCGCTATCCTCTGGTCGGGAGCTGCGAAGAGTTTCGCTGAGTCTGCCCCATTTGCGGAGTTGGACTGTTCGGTTTCGGGGGCTGGTTTTCCAAAGCCCGAAAGTTAGAACAGGCTGATTAGTATGGGCTTTCTAGAATATCAGCGAGTGTGACTTTTCCGCACTAGTTGTTAATCATAATCAGCGATAGTGAATTAGATTACTAAAAGAGAGCAAACTGTGGGGTGGCTCATGAAGAAGTTCCTCGTTGTAATCTGCTCGGTGTTTTTGGCCTTCGGCCTCACGGGCTGCATCGGCAAAGGCAAGGCGCCGGTCGGCAAGGGTAAAGCTCCGGTCGTTCAAACCAAGGGCTGAGCTCAGCACCGAACAGCTGACGGGATGTGGTCCGGATGCTTTGCCGGACCTATTCTCGTTTTCGGTTGCCGGGTAGTTCCAGGTGGGCCGCGTGTCGCGCGGCTGCTCCGATGCCTGGTGGACGCAATAGTTCCGAGGCGACCGCAGCCTCAAGTGTAGGGAGCCGAACATGCGGAGCTCTTACGCGTCACGCCGGGGCATCCGCGCCCTGATGGTTGGCGGCCTGGCCGCGATCTCCTTCGCACTGATGGTCTCCCCGAGTTCGGCAATCGATGCCGCAAACCCGGAGCAGCCAAGTGCCGCCAAACCTGCCCAAAGCTCTTACCGGCCATACTTTGTCGAGTTCCGCGCACGGTCTGCCGCGAGCTATGGCCATATGTATGTGCTCTACGGCCAGGTGAATGGCCACGGTGAAATTGTAAAGAGCGACATCGCGGGCCTGCATCCGGCGGGAGATGCAAACGACTGTGAAAATTGCAGCCTTCTTGCCTGGACCTTGGGTCATCTTTTGTTTGTGCCGTCCGAAACCGGAGCGAGCGACGGTGACCTTGAAGAAAAATATGTGACCGCCCGTTATCGCGTCATGGTGGACGCCGCGACCTACAAGAAGGTGTCTGCTTACATCAAGCAGAAGAAAGCGGACAAACCGATGTGGCACGCGCTGATGAACAGCTGCGTGACGTTCGGAAATGCCATTGCCGAAAACATGGGTCTGAAGACGCCGTCATCCACGTTTATGGAACCCAAGGACTATGTGGAGTCGCTGCGCGATCTCAATGGCGGCAAACCACAAAAAGCGCTGAGATTTGCGGCACCCGGGTCGGCATCGGCTGAGCCGGCGAAGCCGGCAGTGCCCGCAGTGCCGAGCAAGCCAAAGAAACAGCCTGTGGCGAACATATCCGGCTCGCAGGCGGCGGCCGGCACCACGCGCTGAGCAGCGCGCACGAACGGTCTATTTTCCGATATTCGGATTCATGCGCTTCGCGGCCGCCACGTCGGCTTCCCCACCCGCCTTGTCGCCCAGTCTTTGCTTGTCGATACCCCGGTACAATAACGCGTCTGCGTCATTGGGGTTGAGGCGAAGGGCTTCGTCGTAGTCGGCCACGGCGCGGGCATAATCATCCTTGTTTTCGTAAGCCAGCGCGCGGTTGTAGTAGGCAATAGCGACGTTCTCTTTCAATTCCGTCCCCGATTGGATGAGCGCGGTGCAGCTCTTGATCTGCTGATCCCAATCAATTCCCGGATTCCCCGTACAAGCCTGCCAATGCGGCGAAAGCTGTGCGACCGCGGAAACCATCATTGCAGCCAGCGCGACCGCCCCTCCGATTCCGCGCACCAGAGCCGACACTCTCGTCCTCCCTTTAACTGCGTGCTGACGTCATTTCGTAAGCACCGGCCTCGCCCACGCGCGGCGGCCCGCATCTTCTTTTTTGAACGCCACAACTTTGTCCCGAAAACTCTCGGTCAGCGCGATATCATCCCAGCCATTGAGAAGGCGCAGGCGACAGGCCGGATCGATTGCGAACCGGTAGCTACGGTTTCCGCACAGGACCGTCTGCTGCTCGAGATCGACCGTGATCGGCATATCCGGCGTCCCGTTTAGCGTCGCGATGATCTCGGCCACGGCTGCATCATCAACCACCGCGGTGAGCAGGCCATTCTGGACGGCATTGCCGAAAAAAATGTCTCCGAATGACGGCGCAATCACGCAGCGAATGCCGTAGTCGTAGAGCGCGTACACTGCGGCTTCACGCGAGGAGCCACACGCAAAATTGCGGCCGCCGACGATGATCTTGGCCCCACGCCAGACCGGTCGATTGAGCGGAAAATCCGGCCGCTCGCGCCCTTCCGAATCGATGCGTAGGTCTTGCAACAGCACTTTTCCCAAGCCGGCGGAACGCGGCCACTTGAGATAACGTGCCGGCAACAGCTGATCGGTGTTGAGATTGGCGACATCGAGCGGACAGGCCGCAGCGGTCAGTCGGGTGAATTTTTCCATCACACGGGCCTCAGGGCTTACGGCTGGCCAACAATGGCCGCACGTCGGCGAGATGTCCGGTCACCGCTGCGGCGGCGACCATCGCCGGCGACATCAGGTGCGTGCGCGCGCCCGGCCCCTGCCGGCCGCGGAAATTTCGGTTGGTCGTTGAAGCACAGCGCTCGCCGGGCGCAACAATATCGCCGTTGATGCCCACGCACATCGAACATCCCGACTCGCCCCATTCAAGCCCGGCGTCGCGAAAGATGCGATCGAGGCCTTCCTGCTCGGCCTGACGCTTGACCGCCGACGAGCCCGGCGACACCAGGCCCGGAACCTTGCTCACGCGGCCGGCCAGCACGGCGGCCGCGGCGCGCAGATCCTCGATGCGGGCATTGGTGCAGGAACCGATGAAAACGCGATCGATGGCGATATCGGTCAACTTCGTGCCGGCGTGCAGCCCCATGTAGCCGAGCGCGTCGCGCAAATCGTTGGCGCGCGCTGGATCCGGTTCCTTCATCGGGTCTGGCACAGTTGCGACGACAGGCAGCGCGTGCTCCGGGCTGGTGCCCCAGGTGACGTGGGGAACGATATGGCGGGCGTCGAGCGCAACCTCACGATCAAAGTCTGCGCCCTCATCGCTGGTCAGTTTCGACCAAGCGTCAACCGCCTGCTCGAAAGCAGGTCCTTTCAGTGCGGCTGGACGCTCCTTCACGTAATCGAAGGTCTTTGCGTCGGGCGCAATCATTCCGCAGCGCGCGCCCGCTTCGATCGACATGTTGCACAGTGTAAGCCGTCCCTCGATGGACAAGGCGCGGATCGCGCTGCCGGCGAATTCAATCGCATGGCTGGTGGCGCCGCCGGCACCGATCTTCGCGATAACCGCAAGTATGATGTCTTTTGCCGCCACTCCGGGTGCGATCTGGCCGTCGATAGAAATACGCATCCGTTTGGGCTTGCGCTGCCAAATCGTCTGCGTCATCAGCACATGCGCGACTTCGGACGCGCCGATGCCGAACGCATAAGCACCGAGTGCCCCGTGCGTCGACGTGTGGCTGTCGCCGCAGACAATGAGCAGGCCGGGCAGCGTCAGACCCTGTTCGGGTCCGACCACGTGCACGATGCCTTGCCGCGGATCGTCGAGTCCGAACAGCTTGATCCGATGGGTCGCTGTATTGTCTTCGAGCTGGCGAACCATGCGTGCGAGTTCGGGGTTGGCGATATTTTTGCGTGGCGCGCGCGTCGGCACATAGTGGTCGGCGACGGCAAACGTGAGGTCTGGTTCGGCCACCGCAGCGCCGCGCTCCGCCAGCCGGCTGAAGGCATGAAAAGAGCCTTCGTGCACATAATGGCGATCGACCCATAGCAGCGCCTCGCCATCCTCGCGCCGAACGACCTCGTGCGCAGCCCACAACTTGTCAAAAAGGGTTTGCTTTTGTGTCATCCCGCAGGTGCCGTAGCCCCTTCATGGGGTGCAAGCTAATATAGATAATTGTTGGCGACCAATGGTAGGTTTGCGGCAGAAAAACCGGGAGGCAACTAAATGACCACATGCTCACGCGTGAGCCGCCGTCAATTTCTGCAATCAACGACGGTAATTGCCACTGCTGCAATGACTGGCCTTGTCAGCGCTCCGGCGGTCCTTCGGGCGCAAGGCGCGCCGGTGAAGCTCGGTGTGCTGCATCCGGTGACCGGTGCGCTGTCTTACTCCGGCCAGCAGGGCCGGCTCGGCGCAACCATGGCCATCGAGGAGATCAATGCGGCCGGTGGCATCAAGGGGCTGGGAAAGATTGACGCCATCCTCGGCGATGCACAGTCCACGCCTGACGGCGGCACCGCTGAGGTCGAGAAGATGAATTCCGCTGAGGTCGCCTGCATTGTCGGCGGCTATGCCAGCAACATCTGCCTCGCGACGACGCAGGCGGCGGCGCGCTATGAGTTGCCTTATGTGGTCGATGTCGGTGTCGCCGACGGGATCGTGACCCGCGGCCTGAAGAACACCTTCCGGTTTGGCCCCGGCTTTGGCGTCATCTCCAAGACCGCCCTGGCCAATCTTGCCGCCATCAACGAACAGGCGGGCAAACCCGCCAAGACTGTGATGATCGTGCACGAGGATTCATTGTTCGGCTCCGGCCTCGCCAAGCTGCTCAACGCGCAGCTTCCGGCGCAGGGGTTTGAGATCCTGGAGACGATCCCGCATCCGACACCGACCCGCGACTTCAACAACGTCGTGCTCAAGATCAAGGCGCAGAACCCCGATATCGTCATCCCGGCCAACTACTACAATGAGTATGTCCTGCTTGCCCGCACGATGCAGCAACAGCAGGTCAAGCCGAAGGGTATCTATTCGGTGCTCGGCGGCGCCGCCTCCTCCTACAAGTTCGTCAAGGAATTCCCCGAGGCGGCCAGATACATCATGGACTGCAATCACTGGTTCGATCCGCGCAACGAGAAGGCGCTGGCGCTGAAGAAGAAGGTCGAAAGCAAGGACCAGTTCTTCACCTACGAAGTCTACATGAACTACAGCTGCGTCAATCTCATCGCTGATGCGCTTCAGCGCGCAGGCTCGACCGACCGCGCCAAACTCACCGCCGCGCTGGCGAGCTCGACATTCGCCGGCCATCTGATGCCCTACGGTCCGACCAAGTTCGTCAATGGCCAGAACGAGGGTGCTGCGCCCGTCAATACGCAGGTGCTCGACAATGACATCAAGGTGATCCTGCCTTCTGCCTTCGCAAACGCGAAGCCGGTGTTCCCGCGGCCGGCGTAAGTATCATAGGGTTGCGGGCGGCGCATCGAAGGCGTCGCCCGCAACAACGGCTTTCAAAGCATTGGGACCGTGCTGTCGCCCGTCATCCTGATTCCTGCGATCCTCAACGGTCTGTTGATCGGCGCGATCTATGCACTCGTTGCTCTTGGGCTGACGCTGATCTACGGCGTGCTCCACATCATCAATTTTGCGCATGGCGCGCTGTTGAGTGCGGCCTTGTTCGCCGCGTTCTTCGCCTTTCGGCTGTTTGGCCTTGATCCTTACGTCAGCGTCTTCCTGCTTGCGCCCATGTTCTTCGTGCTCGGCTACGCCTTGCAGCGTTTCCTCATCGGCCCGGCTTCGCATGGTGACGACCGCAACATGCTGCTGGTGACGCTCGGCATCGCCGTCATCATCGAAAATGTGCTGCTTTACGCGTTCCGCGCCGATACGCGGACCATCGATGTGCCTTATGCGTTCCAGACGATCGACATCGGG
>DAHUXA010000194.1 GCA_027307405.1 Hyphomicrobiales bacterium
GTGTACTGCGTGGTGTAAAACATCAGGGCGGCGGTGGCGATTGCACCAACAAAGTTGCCAGCGAATGAGATAACCCAGTTAAGAAAAAGTGCGCGCGTCTTGACCTTGCCGCTCGCCCAAGCAATGACAATAATATTGCTCCCCGTAAAAAGCTCTGCCCCTCCAATGATGACCATGATGAGGCCGGTCGAAAACACGAGTCCGACGAGCAATCGCACGACGCCATAGGGAATCCCAACGGCTCCTGCGCTCACGGTCGTTGCGAAAATCGCGCCAAAAGAAATGAATGCGCCTGCCAAAACACTGAGCACGAGCAAGGTTATCGGATCGGTCGAAGCCCTCTTCACCCCACTTTCTTCGGCTCGCACCGCCATCGTCGCCGGCATGATGGCGTCGAAGGTGACCAGTTGCGGCGAACTGAGCGAATTCTCAGGTGATTGTTTTTTCATCGCATCCCCAAGCCCTTAAAGTAACAGGTCCGCGATGACGCGGCCAATCCTCATTTGCGATCGGTCAGCCTCCGGCGGCTACGAGAAGCCCGATGATCTGCACGGCGATGACTTTTACGATGGTCATTGACGGGAAGATCATGGCGTAGCCGATGTCAGGCCGCTCGGTCGGCGCCATCTTCGTTGAATAAACCAAAATGGCGGGATTTCCGGTCGCGCCCGAAGCGATGCCAACAAGATCGTCGTATGGAATCTTCATGAGGTAATGGCCGACAAGCAAGACGATCAGCACTGTCGTCAAAAGGACGGCGGCACCGATGAAAAGCATTGTCACGCCGCTTTCAGCAACGGTGCGCACAAACGGCTGGCCAGCATTGACTCCAACCGTGGCCAGGAACATTGCCAGCCCGAAGTTCCGTAGGACAATGTTTGCCGGCAATGGCATGGTCCACAACATTGGGCCCGTCCGACGCAGTTTGCCCAGAATGAGGGCAACGATCAGCGGTCCGCCCCCAATGCCAAGCGTGACGGTGCCGACACCAGGAACTGGAATTGGGATGAGACCGAGCAGCACGCCCAGCACCATGCCAATTCCCAGCGAGACGTAACTGAATTCTGCCGCTGCCTTTACAGTATCGCCGAAGTAGCGTCTCACTTCCTCCTTCCGGTCAGGTGGCATCAGCACACCGACGCGATCGCCGAATTCGAGCGTCAAATCGGGCGTCGGCACGAGGTCGGCATCGTATCGCCTAACGTGCAACAGATGGACAGGGAAGCCGGCGGGCAGGGGGAGGCGGGCAAGCGGCACGCCGACCACGTTGGCTTTGCCGACAAAGACACGAATATAATCCAAAGCAGAACGATCTTTGACGATCCGGCCCGGCTCGAGCCGTCCCAGCCGCGCAGCAGCTTCCGCAATCGCGTTCTCGCTCTCGGCGATGATCATAAGTCCATCGCCGGACGCCAGCACGATGTCGGCCTCCGGAACGATATTCTGTCCCCCCTTGCGAACCATCGTCACCTGGACGCCGCTCGGCAACTGCTCAGTGAGCTCAGCAAGCGTTTGGCTGGAGACTTTTTCTCCTAGGGAAATCTCGCCCATGTGAAAGCGTTGCACTTTCGGAGGAAATTTCGGCTTCACAACTTGCGTCATAAAATAGATGCACAAAATTGGGCCGATGACGCCGAAGGGGTACGCAATCGAATATCCGATCGACGGGTCCTTATTTTTCATGGTGTCTAGCGCCGCCTGCAGAGTGGCGGTGCTTGTCATTGACCCGGCGTAAATGCCCAGCGTGTGTCCGATCTTAATCCCATAAACTTGACCCAAGCCGAGCGCGACCAGCAGGCCCGCGACGCACCCGATCAACGCCAACAAATTGTACATCCGGCCGACGCCGCGCATGCCCTCAAAGAACTGCCGCCCATAGAGAATTCCGATTCCATACAAGAACATAATCAGACCGGTCAGCCCGATGGGTCCGGTGATCTGTGCCTTCGGCGCAAATGCGCCAAGCGCCAGCCCAACGAACAGAACCGCTCCAACGCCGAGCGAAAATCCGCCAATGCTGATTTGCCCAACCAAATAGCCTAAACCGATGGCAAGAAACGCCGTAAGAATAGGCTGGGTGCCAATAATCTCGCGAGCAAGGTCTATCATGTCAGGCTCTCTTGGAATTCTAGCGTTGTTCGGTGGGATTGCCGGCTAGCGAACACGGCAGCCCGCACTGCGGAATTGTTCGATCACGCGATTGATAAGATCGGGCGTCGGCGTTGGCGTATCGGCGTTTTTGTATTCGAGATTCATCGCTTTCCACTTGAACGCGCCAAGCTGATGGAATGGTTGAATCTCAACCCACTCGACGTTCTTCATCGGTGCAACAAATTTGGCGATCCCTTCGACGTTCGCGGGATCGTCCGTGAAACCCGGTACGAGCGTGAAACGGACCCAGGCCGGCTTTCCAATCGCCGCGAGGCGTTCTGCGAAACGCAGGGTTGGAGCCAGGTCGCGACCGGTTACCGCGCGATAGGTGTCAGGGTTCGAGCTTTTGATGTCGAGGAGCACAAGATCGAGGACTGAAAGGTAGCCCTCGTCGACACGGTCACCTAAAAAGCCTGACGTCTCGATCGCCGTGTGCAGGCCCAACTTCTTCGCGCCGGCGAGAATTCGTTTGGTAAACGCGATTTGGACTATCGGTTCGCCGCCCGAGATGGTGAGACCGCCATTGAGCGATCGCAATGCCGGCGCAAAGCCGGCGAGTCTTTCAAGGACCTCTTGCGCGGATATGTAAGTGCCATCCTTCAGGTGCCAGGTATCCGGGTTGTGACAATACGTGCAACGCAGCAGGCAACCCGACACGAACAACACAACCCGCACACCGGGTCCGTCATATCGAGAGGATGTCTCATAAGAATGGGCGTAGCCGAAAGCACCCTCGGTTTCGTCTTTGAACAGACTTTCATCGGGGGCATCGGGGGACATTCCGACGCGGATATCGTGCCGGCTACCGGCCGGAAGCGTTCCAAGATGCGGCATAACGGCCTCCCTAGATCTGGCCGTGGAAGGTGCGGCTGATCACATCGCGTTGTTGTTCAGGCGTCAGACGGACAAAATTGACGGCGTACCCCGACACGCGAATCGTAAGTTGCGGGTACTTGTCCGGATTTTTCATCGCGTCCTCGAGCGTTTCCTTGTCGATGACGTTCAGGTTCATGTGGAACCCGCCGTGATCGAAATAGACATCGAAGGCCTTCGTTGCCTCACCCACAAGCTCGCTTTCGGACAGGTGCGCCTTTTGCGGCGCGACCGACACGGTGTAACTGATGCCATCCTGCGCATCCCTGTAAGGAAGCTTCGCGACCGACAGACAGGAAGCGAGCCAGCCATGGCTGTCGCGGCCGTGCATCGGGTTTGCTCCCGGCCCGAAAGGCTCGCCTTTCCGACGCCCGTCCGGTGTATTGCCGGTGGCCTTGCCGTACACAACGTTCGAGGTGATCGTCAGCACGCTTTGTGTATGAGTTGCATTCCGGTAAGTCGGATGCTTGCGGATTTTCTGCATGAAACTCGTGACGAGGTCGGACGCTATCTTGTCGACGCGGTCATCGTTGTTGCCAAATTGTGGCGTCGCGGTATTACCTTCGTTCTGGTAGTCGACAACAAGGCCGGTCGCATCGCGGGCGACGCGTATTTTTCCATATTTAATGGCGCTTAGGCTGTCGGCAACGACCGATAGTCCCGCAATCCCGAACGCCATCGTTCGCAAGATGTCGCGGTCGTGCAGCGCCATCTCGAGTCGTTCATAGAAATACTTGTCGTGCATGTAGTGGATGCAGTTCATCGCATGCACATAAGTGCGGGCGAGCCATTCCATCGTGTTGTCGAACTTGGCCATCACGTCGTCATAGTCGAGGAAGTCACCGGTCACCGGCTGCGTTTGCGGCGCGACTTGCTCGCCGGAGACCTCGTCGCGGCCGCCGTTGATGGCATAGAGCAGCGCTTTCGCTAGATTCACGCGGGCGCCGAAGAACTGCATCTGCTTGCCGAGACGCATCGCCGAGACGCAGCACGCAATGCCGTAGTCGTCGCCCCAGTACGGACGCATCAGGTCGTCGTTTTCATACTGCAGCGATGACGTGTCGCGGCTTACCTTGACGCAATACCGCTTGAAGTTCTCCGGCATGTGCTTGGACCAGAGTACCGTAATGTTTGGTTCCGGTGCGGGACCAAGATTGGAAAGCGTGTGGAGCATGCGGTAGCTGCTCTTGGTCACCAAGGCGCGCCCATCAAGATCCATGCCTCCTACGCATTCGGTGGCCCAATAAGGATCGCCGCTGAAAAGCGCATCGTATTCGGGCGTGCGCAGGAAGCGCACGATGCGCAGCTTCTGGACCACCTGGTCCCAAAGTTCCTGCGCGCCGGCCTCATCGAGTGTGCCTTCCTTGAGATCACGTTCGATGTAGATGTCCAGGAAGCTCGAGATACGGCCGATCGACATCGCTGCGCCGTTTGCTTCCTTGATGGCGCCGAGATAGGCGAGGTAGGTCCATTGGAATGCTTCCCGGGCGTCGGTCGCAGGCTGCGAGATGTCGCAGTTGTACAACTTCGCCATCGCAGCGAGGTCTTTCAGCGCGCGCATCTGCTCGGCTAACTCCTCGCGCACACGAATGACCTCGTCGGTCGGCCACATGTCTTCCATCTGGGTGCGCTCTTCGCGCTTGGCCTCGAGCAGCCGGTCGACTCCGTAGAGAGCCACGCGCCGGTAGTCGCCGATGATGCGCCCGCGTCCGTAGGCGTCGGGCAGGCCGGTGACGATGCCCGACTTGCGGCATTTCATAATTTCGGGCGTGTACGCATCGAACACACCGTCGTTATGTGATTTCCGATACTTGGTGAAGGCTTCGTGCACCTGCGGGTCGGCATCAAAGCCGGCCGCTTTCAGACCTGCTTCGACCATGCGCAGACCACCAAAAGGAAAGATCGCGCGTTTGAATGGTTGGTCAGTTTGCAGACCGACAATCACTTCGTTGTCGCGATCGATATATCCAGCTTTGTGCGCCAGCAGGGTTGAGGGAGTTTTCGCGTCGACCGCGAGAACGCCTTTCTTCCGTTCCTCCTGAAAATACGGTTGAAGCTTTGCCCATACAGCCTTCGTACGCTTCGACGGTCCTGCCAGAAACTTTTCATCGCCGGCGTAGGGCGTGACGTTCCGAACGATGAAGTCGCGTACGTTGATTGACGTGGACCAATCGCCTGGCCGGAAACCGCGCCAGCAACCTGCGTCCTTCGCTTCCTTTTTAAGAGCTGCGCTCCCTTTCACGGCACGTCTCCTCGTCCAGAATTCAGTTTTTGATTTGGTAAGCGGCGCGCATCAGGCACCTAGAAAAATTTCTTACAATGCTGGGGCGTCTTCATTGACCTTTGTCAACGGGTGGTATCTCCCTAGGTCGCTACCAGATAGGGCGCGTATACAATTCACGACGACTCCGTCAGATGAATTAACCTGCATCAACTGAGGCCACGAATGGTGCGTTGCGGTATTTGCTGGGAATGCTGCGTATGCGCAGCGGCAAAACGCAGGAAATATTCGGACCGCTGCCCGCCCAATACGGACCGCTGAAGGGCTTGACGTGGGTCAATAGCGGCTTGCGACGATGTGACTAAAAAACCAGTATAGGCCGAACTGAAATTTGCTTCGCGATATGGAATGGGACGCGAAGGGCAATGAATTCATGAATTGGAAGCAATTTTACCACCTCAAAAGCTATCTCAGATCCTCGTTGTGGGTCGTTCCATTTATCGCCATCCCGCTCGAGCTTGTCGCGACGCGCGTATTGCACCGCCTGGACGGCTGGCTTGGCTGGAGTTTATTGAACATCGGCGTTTCAGGCGCGCAAGCAATGCTCAATGCTATAATAACAGCAACACTAAGCTTGCTGGTTTTCACATTTGGATCTCTCCTCGTCGCCCTTCAGGTTGCAAGCGGACAACTGACCCCTCGGATTATTGCCACCGTATTGTTGCGTAATGACGTTGTCAGATACACAACAGGTCTTTTCATCTTTACATTGATGTTCGCAATAAGCGCGATCAACAGGATAGAAACGACTGTTACTCAGCTTGTTGTATTTGTGACTGTCTGTCTTGGCATCCTTTGCTTCGCGGCATTTCTCTATCTGATTGATTACGCCGCAAAGCTATTGCGCCCGATCAGTATCCTTGCGCTCGTGGGAAAAGAAGGTCTTGTAGTTATTGAGAGCGTGTATCCCGATCCGAACCTGGGCCCAAACCAGACGAAGACTCAGCGCCCAAAACTTGGCGAGC
>DAHUXA010000195.1 GCA_027307405.1 Hyphomicrobiales bacterium
AATTTTACCTTACCGGGCCGCCCTTTAACCTTGACCGATTAACCACACGGCATCGGAGGTTTCATCCGGAACAGCAAAATCATCGCAAGAATGGCGGAACTGGCGGCAACGCATGTCGCATTGATGCGATGTGCGAAAATCAGCCCCCGCGCCCGTCGCGAAACGCCTGCGGTGTCATCCCTGTCTGCTTGCGGAAAAACCGGGTGAAGTGCGATGGATCCGAAAAGGCGAGGTCGTAGGCGATCTCGTGGATCGCCTGGTTCGTGAACACGAGCTGGCGCTTGGCTTCAGTCAGGACGCGCTGACGGATCAAGTGGCCCGCCGTTACACCGGTTGCTCGTTTGACATGATCGTTGAGCCGGTCTGGCGTCATCGCCAACTTGCCAGCGTAGAAACTGATTACGCGTTCCTTGCGGAAGTGTTCGTCAACCAGACGTCGCAGTTCATCCACGCGCGCGTCGGCGCGCGACAGCGTTACCGATCCGCTGCGCGCCCGACTTACTCCGAGCCGCACTACCCCAATCGCGATCAGGGCGAGCAGGCCACGCATCGCCAAGCGATACCCTTCGCGCGCGAGCGAACTCTCCTCGTACAAATCGGCGCACAGGCCCGACAGGCGCTTGGCTTCGCCCGCGTTGGCGAGTGGAAGCAGCGGCTCGGTCGCGACCGCTTTCAGCCGCGCCAACGCCTCGCCCGACTGATCGCCCAGTGCGTCGGCGACATCCTCAGTGAAACTCACGACCCAGCCGTCAGTAATCTTGGGGGTAAAGCGAAAGCCGTGCGCGGTCGTCGCGGGCACAAGGATCACTGTCGGCGCGGAAAAGCGCGCCGTTGCAGTCTCGAAGCTTAGTTCGCCGCCGCCCTTCTCGATGAGCAGCACCTGAAAAAGATTACGGTGGCGGTGCGCACGAATTGTCCAATCGTGAACCGAAGAGCGCGAAGAGATAGTTTCAATATGGATGAAATCAAACGCGGAATCGTCCGGCGGATCGCCGTACAGATGAAATAGCGGCAGCGCCGGCACGGTGCCCATAGATCAAGCATATTCGAGCTGCTCTACGAAGGCCAACCTCTCTTGTGCTGTGGAAAAATGAAAAGCCCCGCCGTCAGGCGGGGCTTTTCTAAACCACTTATTGAACGTCAGCGGTTCTGTTGGTTCTGCTGACCACCTTGGTGGCCGCCTTGCTGTTGCTGACCGGGCTTCTGCTGTCCGCCGCCCTGCTGGCCACCCTGCTGTTGGCCACCTTGCTGCTGCTGGCCGGGCTTCTGGTTTGGATTTTGATTCATTTTACTTTCCTCTCCAACGTTGGTTTGAAGCGCACTTGCGCCCCGAACAACAATGAATTGGTGCCGTATTTGTTCCCGGACGGTGGGGACCTTCAACTTTTGAGGCAAACCGTAACTGGAACCTGATCCCGCCTCGCCGTGTTCCTTCTATCAACAGGAGGAACCGACGATGGGACGCTATATGTTGCTGTGGCTGCTTGGGATCCCGATTCCGATATTGGTGCTGATCTGGATATTTGGCGGCTTGCACTAGCGCGGCGGGTCCAAGCAACCCGGCGAATTCGGCAAAGCTTAGGCCCGCGGCCTTCGCGGGCCTAAGCTTATGGCCGCAGGCAGTCGTCTCCGCGTCAAATGCACTTAATAACACTCGGTAGGCGTGGCGTTGCCGCTCTCCCTATGCCCTGTTAAGCCTTTACTATCGAGGGGATTGGTCGTCGGCCGGACGACTTCGGGAAGGCGCAGGGGACGGGATGGAAGTCTTCCTCCAGCAACTCATAAACGGCATCACGCTCGGCTCAATCTATGGTCTGATCGCCATCGGCTACACGATGGTGTTCGGCATTATCGGCATGGTGAACTTCGCCCACGGCGATGTGTTCATGGTGTCCGCGTTCATTGCCTTGGTCGCCTTCCTCCTGCTCACAAGTTTTCTTGGAATATCATCGATCGCGCTCGCGCTTTTCCTCGTGCTGATCGTGGCAATGCTGTTTACCTCACTAGTCAACTGGACGATCGAGCGGCTCGCCTATCGACCACTGCGCGGCTCATTCCGACTGGCGCCGCTGATTTCGGCAATTGGTATGTCGATCTTCCTGTCGAACTTCGTGCAGGTAACGCAAGGCCCGCGCAACAAATCAATTCCACCGATGGTGCAGGGCGAGTTCGTACTATTCACGAAGAACGACTACCCGGTGACGCTGTCGTTTAAACAGCTCATCATCTGGTTCGTCACTGCCGTGCTGCTTGCCTGTTTCTGGTATTTGGTCAGCAAGACCAGGCTCGGCCGCGCCCAACGCGCGTGCGAACAGGATCAAAAGATGGCGGCGCTGGTCGGCGTTGATGTCGATCGCACCATATCGATGACTTTCGTCATCGCGGCTGCTCTGGCCGCTGTCGCTGGCACGATGTACCTGATGTATTATGGGGTCGTGAGTTTTGCCGACGGTTTCGTTCCGGGCGTAAAGGCGTTCACTGCCGCCGTGCTGGGCGGCATTGGTTCGCTGCCTGGCGCGGTCGTTGGAGGCATACTGATCGGACTCATCGAGACCATGTGGTCGGCATATTTCTCGATCGACTACAAAGACGTTGCGGCTTTTTCTGTTCTGGCAATCACTTTGATCTTCTTGCCGCAAGGTCTGTTTGGCCGTCCGGATGTCGAAAAGGTCTGATATGGGGGGTGACGCCCCGGGCCTGCGCGTCGATACAGTCCGCGCACTAAGGGACGCGGGCATTACTGCACTGCTTGCGTTCGGTCTATTCCTGCCTCTGGTCGGCTTCCAGACTGTTACCGACGTCCGCAATGATCTGATCCTGGTTACGCGCTGGCCCCTGTTGTTGGCCGTCGTGGCCGTTGTCGGCATCGGCCGCCTCGCCTATTCGCTCGCTGTCGAACCCTGGCTCAGACAACGAGCGCTTCTGCCCGCAACTCCGGCTCCAGCTTGGCGTGTGCAAGCGGGCAAATGGTTCCTCCCCTTTGCGATTGGATTCGTTGTCGCCTATCCGGCGATTGTGCTTGCGACCGCGGGCTTTGGCCGCGCCGTGAAGTGGATCGACAATTTCGGGATCCAGGTCCTGATTTACGTCATGCTTGGATGGGGCCTGAATATCGTTGTCGGTCTCGCCGGATTGCTCGACCTCGGCTATGTCGCTTTTTACGCAGTGGGCGCCTACTCCTACGCTCTGCTCGCCAAGACGTTCGGGTTTTCTTTTTGGATATTGCTGCCGCTCGCCGGGGTCCTCGCTTCGTTCTGGGGAATTCTGCTCGGCTTTCCGGTGCTGCGTCTGCGCGGCGACTATCTCGCGATCGTAACGCTCGCGTTTGGCGAAATTATCCGCATCGTGCTCATAAACTGGGTGGACCTGACCAACGGTTACGCCGGCATTACCGGGATTCCGCGCCCCACCTTTTTCGGCATCCCCTTCAATGCCGAAGACGATGGTTTCGCTGCTGTGTTTGGGCTTGAGTTTTCGCCGATCTACCGGACCATCTTCCTGTATTACCTCATTCTCGCGCTCGCTTTGCTCACAGCATTCGTCACCGTCCGCCTGCGGCGCCTGCCGGTGGGTCGCGCCTGGGAAGCCCTGCGCGAGGACGAGATCGCCTGCCGCTCGCTCGGCATCAATACCACCAACACCAAGTTGACCGCCTTCGCCATGGGGGCGATGTTTGCAGGCTTTGCCGGTTCGTTTTTCGCAGCACGGCAAGGGTTCATCTCGCCGGATTCGTTTACGTTTTTGGAGTCCGCCACGATCCTTTCCATCGTCGTGCTTGGCGGCATGGGCAGTCAGATCGGCGTCGCGATCGCCGCTATTGCCATGATCGGCGGCACGGAAATCATGCGCGAGCTCGATTTCCTCAAATTGATCTTCGGATCCACTTTCGATCCGACTCAGTACCGAATGCTTCTGTTCGGGTTTGCGATGGTGCTGATCATGATCTGGCGGCCGCGCGGGCTGATTTCAACGCGCGAACCATCGGTCGTCCTGAAAGAGCGCAAGATCATCGGCGCCGATCTCGTCAAGGAAGGCCACGGGTGATGGCGGCCGCAGACGACATCATACTGCGGGTCGAGCACCTGACGATGCGCTTCGGCTGGCTCGTCGCCGTAGACGACCTGTCGTTCACCGCCCGACAGGGCGACATCACCGCGCTGATCGGGCCGAATGGCGCCGGTAAGACCACTGTCTTCAACTGCATCACGGGCTTTTACAGGCCGAGCGAAGGCCGGATCGCTCTTCGGCACGGCGATGCGATAGCGTGGGAATGGCTCGAACCCCTCACCAACGGCGGTGAGCGCAGCGTCAAGCGGCCCGCCGGCGCGCTCTACCTGCTCGAACGCATGCCGGAATATCTCGTCACCCAGCAGGCCCGCGTCGCCCGCACTTTCCAGAACATCCGCCTGTTTCCGGGCATGACAGTTCTGGAAAACCTGCTGGTCGCGCAGCACAACCGGCTCATGCTCGCCTCCGGCTATACACTTTTCGGCGTCCTCGGATTCCCCTCCTATGCGGCGGCCGAACGTGCGGCCATCGAGCGAGCGAAGGCGTGGCTCGACCGCGTCGATTTGACGGCACGCGCCGACGACGCCGCCGGCGACTTGCCTTACGGCGCGCAACGTCGCCTTGAGATCGCGCGGGCCATGTGCACCGAACCGGTGCTGCTCTGCCTCGACGAACCGGCCGCTGGTCTCAATCCGCGCGAAAGCGCCGAGCTCAACGAACTGCTGCTCGCCATCCGCGACCAACAGCGCATATCGATCCTGTTGATCGAGCATGACATGTCGGTGGTGATGGAGATTTCCGATCACGTAGTCGTGCTGGACTATGGTGTCAAAATCGCTGATGGAGCGCCGGCGGCGATACGCGACAATCCGAAAGTCATCGCGGCCTATCTTGGAGTCCCCGACAAGGATGTCGCCAACGTCGAAGCGGAGGTCGGGCTGTGACCACGCGGCTGCTCACCGTGCGCGGTGTCAAAACTTTCTACGGCCGGGTGATGGCGCTCAAAGGCGTGGACCTTGAGGTCAACGAGGGAGAAATCGTCACCTTGATCGGCGCCAACGGCGCCGGCAAATCCACGCTGATGATGACTGTCTGCGGCAACCCTCGCGCGCGCGAAGGTACGATTGAATTCGCCGGGCACGATATCACCCGGCTGCCGACGCATGAGATTGCGCGACTCAAGCTTGCGCAGGCGCCGGAGGGCCGCCGCATCTTTTCGCGGATGACCGTTCTCGAAAACCTGCAGATGGGATCTATCACCGCCGAGCCTTCTGAATTCGCCCGCGACCTCGACCGCGTGCTTGCGCTGTTCCCGCGATTGAGCCAGCGCATCGGCCAGCGCGGCGGGACCTTGTCGGGCGGCGAACAACAAATGCTGGCGATCGCCCGCGCTCTGATGGCGCAGCCGCGCCTGCTGCTACTCGATGAACCATCGCTCGGCCTTGCGCCGTTGGTGGTACGGCAGATCTTCGACGCCATCAAGACACTGAATGCCGAGAGCGGTCTTACGGTGTTCCTTGTCGAGCAAAATGCCTATCACGCCCTCAAGCTTGCCCACCGCGGTTACGTCATGGTCAATGGCCGGATTACGCTTTCAGGGACAGGGCGCGAACTGCTCGAGCATTCAGAAATCAAGTCGGCCTACCTCGAGGGAGGTCGGCATTGAACGAGATTTCGACCGCCTTCTCAATTCCAGCGCTGCTCTACGAAGAAGGCTCGTTCGGCGTATTCCTGCTGGTTACAATTATTCTGGGCGGCGGAGCGGCGGCGCTGGCCGGCCGCGCCATAGCCGCGACCTGGCGACCATGGTGGCAGGTTGTCGCATATGGCTTCATTCTGGGCACTGCGGTTCGTTTTATTCATTTCAGTCTCTACGGCGGCACCTTTTTGTCGCTCCACTACTATCTTGTCGACAGCGTGGTCTGCATAGGCTGCGGCTTCCTGGGATTTAGGGCAGCGCGTGCGTCGCAAATGATCACGCAGTATCGCTGGCTCAACGAGCGCGACGGCCCGATGCGCTGGCGTCGCAAAATGCCCTGACGTAGTATTGCCGCAGACAAAAATGCCGGCTCCGATCGAAGGGGGAACTACAGATGAAGAAGATCACTACGCTCAGCGTCGCCTTGAGCATTGCGATAGCTTCGGCGGGCACTGCAACGGCCCAGGTGAAATTCG
>DAHUXA010000196.1 GCA_027307405.1 Hyphomicrobiales bacterium
AGCAGAATGATCCTGCTGCCATGACTCTGCTCGGCGAGATTTACGCGCAAGGACTCGGCATAGGCCGCGACGATTCAAAGGCCGCGCAATGGTACAAGCAAGCCGCCGCCAAAGGCGATCGCGATGCTTTGTTCGCTCTGGCGATGTTCAATCTTCAAGGCCGCGCTGGCGCCCGTAATCCGGATGAAGCCGCACGGTTGCTCGATGCTGCCGCCAAGCTCGGTCATCCCGGCGCCGCTTACGACCTCGGGCTGCTTTATCTGCAAGGTCAGCAATTTCCTCAAGATCTCAAACGCGCCGGCGAACTATTTGCTGCCGCAGCGGAAGCCGGCAATTCAGAGGCGCAATACGCGCTGGCTACGATGTACAAGGAAGGTCGCGGCGTGCCGAAGGATCAGGGCAAGGCGATGCGGCTTATGCAGCAGGCCTCGGTCGCCGGCAATGTTGATGCCATGGTCGAATTCGCAATTGCGCAATTCAACGGTGAAGGCGTCAACAAGGATGAGACGGCAGCCGCTCAGCTATTCCTGAAAGCGGCGTATCTCGGCAGTCCGATTGCGCAAAATCGTCTGGCGCGGATCCTGATGGCAGGTCGGGGCATGCCAGCCGACGCGACCGAAGCCGTCAAGTGGCACATGATCGCAAAGGCCTCCGGCAACAGCGATCCCGATCTCGACGTCTTTGCCAGCAAGCAAAAACCGGCAGTGCTTGAGACGGCCGACAAGGCCGCCAGAAAGTGGTTGTCGACCATGGTGGCTCTCCGCCCTTGACGGCGCCTGCCTTCGCGGGCAGACCGCACGCGCCATGCAACACTCCGCACTGCTCAATGTCATGATCGCCGCCGCGCGCAAGGCCGCGCGCGCTCTCAAGCGCGACTTCGGCGAGCTGGAGAAATTGCAGGTATCACTGAAAGGTCCAGCCAATTTTGTGTCTGCTGCCGATCGTCGTGCCGAGGAGACGCTCCACGCCGAGCTGATGAAGGCAAGGCCGGGCTATAGTTTTCTCGGCGAAGAAGGCGGGCGTCGCGAGGGAGCTGATAAAACCCACACATGGATCGTCGATCCGCTCGATGGCACCACCAATTTCCTGCATGGCATTCCACAGTTCGCGATCTCGATTGCGCTTGAGCGCGAAGGAACCGTGGTGGCGGGTCTGATCTACAATCCGGCGAACGAGGAAATGTTCATTGCCGAACGAGGCAAGGGTGCTTTCCTCAACGAGCAGCGCATCCGGGTCGCCGGGCGAAAGCGTCTTGCCGACGCGGTCATCGCCTGCGGGCTTCCGCACCATGGCCGTGGAGACATCGGACTGTCCCGGAAAGAAACTGCTGCAATACAGGAACAGGTTGCCGGCTTGCGTCGCTTTGGCGCCGCCGCGCTCGACCTTGCCTGGGTCGCGGCCGGACGGCTCGACGGCTATTGGGAACGCGATCTCAAACCATGGGATGTGGCGGCCGGGTTGATAATGGTACGGGAAGCTGGTGGCTTCGTATCCGATTGCACTGGCGGCGACGATATTTTCAGCAAGGGACATATCGCCGCCGGGAATGAGACAATTCAGAAAGAGCTGGTAACGGCGCTGAAAAAGGCTGACAAAGCCTAAGGCACCGCAATTTCAACTCAATCAGCGGCTTAATGCAGGGGCTGTGGTTCCCACCACAACTGCTTTTTCCCTGTCATCGGACTGTGTCATAGTGCTCGGCAAGGGCTGCATTCCTTGTAACTCCTAAAGCTCATGGCCAAAGATCTCGATCCACTCAAGCTATCGTCTCCGCGCATCTTCCTGATCCGGATGCTCGTGTTCGTCATCCTTGTTGGGCTGGTTGCCTTCGTACTTCACAAGCAGATCGAGGTCGCGTTCCTGGCCAATCCGGGCTTGAACGCGCTCATCCTCGGCGTTGAAGCAATCGGAATTGTGCTGTCGCTGCGTCAGGTCTTGCGGCTCTATCCGGAAATTGCATGGGTCAACAATTTCCGCCTCGCTGACCCCGGTCTTGCAGTCGACCGGCCGCCGGTTCTTCTGGCTCCGATGGCCGCAATTCTCGGAAGCCGTGTCGGCCGCATGGCGATGTCGTCGCAATTGATGCGTGGCATCCTCGACTCGATCGCCACGCGCCTCGACGAGGCACGCGATATTTCACGCTACATGACCGGGTTGCTCGTCTTCCTCGGCCTGCTCGGCACGTTCTGGGGTCTGATCGAGACCGTGAGCTCGGTCGGGGGCGTAATTCAGGGCCTCAAGGCGAGCGGCGATGCCGGCTCCATGTTCGACTCCCTGCGCGATGGCCTCGCCGCACCGCTCTCAGGGATGGGCATTTCGTTCTCGTCCTCGTTGTTTGGGCTCGCCGGCTCGCTGGTCCTCGGTTTCCTCGACCTGCAATCGAGCCAGGCACAGAACCGCTTTTATACGGAACTCGAGGATTGGCTATCCACCACCGTCTACGATCAGGCGGCCGAGCCGACTCTCGCTCCCGGCACTACCGGCGAGGTGCGTTCGGCGATCGATCGCTTGCGAGAAGCAGTCGACCAGGTTGAGGCCGGCAAGTCCGCCTCCGCCGCAATGGCCAACCTCGCCGAGGCGATCCAGGGGCTGGTGCATCATATGCGCACCGAACAGCAGATGATCCGCGATTGGGTGGACTCGCAAGCCGAACAGCAGCGCGAGATCAAGAAACTGCTGGAGGTGATGGTGCGCGAGAACGTGAACCGTTGAGTTGAAACCTCATGGCGCTAGCACGAGCGCGCCGCGGCGACAGCGGCATGAACTACTGGCCGGGCTTCGTCGACGCATTGTCGACGTTGATCCTCGGTATCATTTTTCTGCTCACCGTGTTTGTGGTCGTGCAGTTCTATTTGCAGCAAGAAGTAGCCGGAAAGGACACGGCTCTCAGCCGACTGAATGCGCAGATAGCACAGCTCACCGAGCTGCTAGGACTTGAGAAATCAGGCAAGGCGAATCTCGAAGACCAGCTCTCGCAATTGCGTGCGACGCTTGCCACCGCCGAAAATGAACGGGACAGGCTCAAGGGCGCCGCTGAAAACGCCGGCGCGGGTGCCGCGGCGGCTCAGGGCAAGGTTTCGGAGCTTACCGGCCAGCTCGAAGGCGAGAAAAAATTGTCCGCCCGCGCACTCGCTCAGGTCGAAGTGCTCAACCAGCAGATCGCGGCGTTGCGCCGCCAGCTCGCGGCACTGGAACAGACCCTCGACGCCTCCGAGAAGAAGGACAAGGAATCCCAAAGCCGTATCACTGAACTCGGCCAGCGCCTGAATTTGGCTTTGGCCGAGCGCGTTAACGAACTCAAGCGCTACCGTTCGGATTTCTTCGGCAAGCTTCGCGAAATCCTCGGCAACCGCACCGACGTGCGCGTGGTTGGCGACCGATTTGTGCTGGAATCAGAGGTTTTTTTCGATACTGGCAAGGCCGATCTCAAGCCCGAAGGCCGCGCGGAGCTGGACAAGGTGGCGGGAGCGTTGCTTGAGCTGGAGAAACAGATCCCGACCGATCTCGCCTGGGTCCTGCGCGTCGATGGCCACACGGACATACGACCGATCGGCGCCGGCGGCGTGTTCAAATCGAACTGGGATTTGTCAGCGGCACGCGCGATTGCGGTGGTCCAATATCTCATCGGCAAGGGCGTGTCGCCGCAACGCCTGGTCGCTGCCGGTTTCGGCGAATTTCAGCCCATCGACCTCGGCAAGACCGAGGATGCCTACAAGCGCAATCGCCGCATCGAGTTCAAGCTGACCGAACGGTGAGCGAGAAAATCTGCACGCTGCGTCAATACGCCCCCGCCGACGAAGACGCGGCAATCGAGCTATGGCGGCGCACCTGGACGAAACACTATCCGCATCTTGATTTTAACGCGCGTGTTCCATGGTGGCGTGAACGCTGGCGCACAGAGCTGGTGCCAACCGCGCATATCGTGCTCGCAGAGCGAAATGGCGCGCTTGCCGGCTTCGTCACGGTCGATCCAAAGACGATGTATCTGGATCAGATTGTGGTCGCGCCTGAACATTGGGGTTCAGACGTCGCACTTGTCCTGCTTGACGAAGCCAAACGCCTCTCACCGCGAGGCCTCGACCTCCTCGTCAACAAAGACAATTTTCGCGCCATTCGCTTTTACGAAAAGCACGGCTTCACTTATGCGGGCGAAGACAAGAACCCGGTGTCGGGAATAGCAGTAAACAGAATGGCGTGGCGCCCCTAGCCTAGGCTATTTCGAACTGCAATTTCGCCAAGCGGGCGTAGAGGCCGCCAGCGGACGTAAGTGAAGCGTGGGTCCCCTCCTCCACGATACGTCCGTGATCGAGCACCAGGATACGATCGCAATTCTGCACAGTGGCAAGCCGGTGCGCTATCACGACAGTGGTACGATTGAGCATGAGTCGTTTGAGCGCCTGCTGCACCAGGGTTTCGCTTTCCGCGTCGAGCGACGATGTCGCCTCGTCGAGCAACAAAAGCGGCGCTTTGCGTAAAATGGCGCGCGCAATCGCGATGCGCTGACGCTGGCCGCCCGACAATGTGACGCCGCGCTCGCCGGCGGGCGTTTCGTAGCCCAAAGGCAGGCGCCGGATGAACTCCGACGCGTGTGCCGCTTCGGCTGCCTTCTCGATCTCGGCGGCGGTGGCACCAGGCCGCCCAAACTGAATGTTTTCCCTTATGCTCATCCCGAAAACCACGGCATCCTGAGGCACCAGCGCGATGCACGCGCGCAAATCCGCCGGATCCACGTCGGTGAGACGCACGCCGTCGAAACTGATGCTCCCAGACAACGGATCATAGAACCGCAGGATCAACTGGAAGACGGTGCTCTTGCCGGCGCCGGATGGGCCGACCAATGCGAGCTTTTCACCCGGCGCAACTCGAAATGAAACGCGATCGAGAACCGGCATGTTCGGGCGGCCGGGATAGGTGAAACTTACATCATGGAATTCGATTGCCCCGCTTGCCGGCTTCGGCAGCGCCTTCGGGCGCGGCGGCGCCTTGATCTGCGGCTCGACGTCCAGGATTTCAAACAGGCGTTCGGCAGCGCCAGACGCTTGTGCGATCTCTCCCCACACTTGGCTAAGCTCGCTGAGCCCACCGGCAGCGAACACAGCGTAGAGCACAAATTGTCCAAGCCGGCCCGGCGTAATGTTGCCGGCGAGCACGTCCTGCGCGCCGACCCACAGCACCACGACGATGCTCGCAAATACCAGAAAGATCACCACCGCAGTGAGCACGCCGCGCGCCTTGGTGGCGCCGCACGCGGCGGCGTAAGCCTGCTCGACTGCGGAGGAGAAACGTGACTGCGCCAGTTTCTCATTTGTAAAGGCCTGCAACGTACGCATTGCACCGATGAGTTCGTCGGCATAGCCGGATGCTTCGGCGAGCGTGTCCTGTGCCGCACGCCCCCGTATGCGCACCGCGCGGCCGAAGCCGACCAGGGGGAGCACGATCACGGGAATTGCGGCGAGCACGAACAAGGACAGCCGCGGGCTCGTGACGACCATCATGGTGGCGCCGCCCATCAACAGGAGCAGGTTGCGCAACGCGATCGACACCGAGGCGCCCACAGCCGATTTGATCTGCGTGGTGTCGGCGGTGAGGCGCGACACAATCTCTCCGGTCCGCTCGGCATCGAAAAACGCGGAAGACAATTGCGTAAGATGCGCAAACACATCCGAGCGCAGATCGGCAACGATGCGCTCGCCCAGCGTCGTGACCAGGTAGTAGCGCAGTGCGCTGGAGACCGCGAGCACGGCGACGACCGCGATCATCACCATGAAATAACTGTCGATCAGCTGCACGGCCTTGTCGGAAAAGCCGAAGTCGATCATCCGGCGGACCGCCACCGGCACGATCAAGGTTGTGAGTGCGGCGACGATCAGCGCAGCCAATGCGGCAAGTGCGCGGCCGCGATAACGCGCGATGTAGGGCATGAGCCGGGCAAGCGGCTTGATTTTTAGCTTGCGCCGCTCTTTGGACGCAGGCGCGCCGGCAACGTCGAGGCCCCGCCCATCGCTGGAAAAACTCATGCACCGTCCCCGCGACCGCCCCCAACATCCTTAATGCCTTGCGGGCCCGAGGGTGGTCAATTGCGTGGCTTGCCGCCTGTAACGGGCTGCTGTATAGGAGCCACAAATTCAGCCCTTATTGGCGCTGCTGCGCGCCCGGA
>DAHUXA010000197.1 GCA_027307405.1 Hyphomicrobiales bacterium
AAGCCGGCACCGCGTGTGCACCGAATACCTCGGTCTTCATTACTTCGGAGAAACCAAGGATAGCATTGAGTGGCGTACGCAATTCGTGGCTCATCTGAGCGAGGAATCGGGACTTGGCGATATTGGCGGCTTCGGCGCGCCGACGCGCTTCGTCGGAGATTGCTTTCGCTTGTTCCAGCTCGCCGATCAATGCATCTTTCTCCGCCCGCGCTTCAAGCGTCGCCAGCGTGCTGGAATAAAGGCGAAAGGTCAGCGCCGCAAAGTAGCCTTGGGCCGCCAATGCCATGATAGCGAGGATGTAATCACGCAGTCTGCCCTGAAGGATGAAGTCGAGCGCGACCGCTGTGGTGATCGGAAAAGTAGCGGCGAAAACCGCGGCCGGCAGGCTCGAGGCGAGCATACTGGAGACTGCCACCACCATCAGCATGACGAATAGCATGAAGATACTCGAGCTTTCGTCGGCGCCGACCGGGTGGATCAGGATGAACATCCACGCCAACCCATAGAATGAATCCAGTGCGATGAATCGTAGACGCCACGCGCGTGCCGAAATCTCGCTCATCGGACGTTCGAGGAATTGCCGACACTTAGCGATCATGACGGCGTGGATGACGAGGACTGCTGCAGTCCACGTGCCGGCGGTAATTGCGCCGCTCCATATGCCCGACATGAATCCGACAGTCGCGACCAAGAGCAGGATCACCAACGAAGCCGAGATTCGATTTTGCGCGTATTGCCGCAGGAGTTCGTAGTCAAAGGCTGCTCGGGTGCCGCTGGACGATGTAAGGCGATCACGTGCCTCGCGTACATATTGCGCGGCGAGGCGCCGCTTCACGGGAGAGCTCTCCGGAGGCAGCGCGGCAAAATCGGGTTGTTCGCGTGGAATCAGCATTAATGGACGCTAGAACTACAAAGACCCGCGGCAGCGTTGCGCAAAATCCTTAAGACCAAGCTTAAGGGGGGCCTAAAGACTCTAGTTAACGATTGGTTATGGCCCCTTTGACAGCGATTTTGACCCGTGTTCGGCTGGGTTTTGTAGGGAAACGATATCGAAGCGGGAGTAGTGCATGAAACTCTATGACAGCAAGGTGGCGCCGAACCCGCGGCGCGTGCGTATTTTCCTCGCTGAAAAAGGTGTCGCGGTTCCAGCCGAGCAGGTCGACATCACGGCGATGCAGCACAAGACGCCGGAATACACCGCGATCAATCCGTTGCAGCGCATGCCTTCGCTGGTGCTCGACGACGGCACCGTAATCACGGAATCGATCGCCATTTGTCGATACTTCGAGATGCTGGCGCCCGAACCGCCTCTGTTCGGTGTCGGACCCAAAGACGCCGCGCTCGTGGAAATGTGGAATCGGAGGGCGGAGATCAATTTCTTTGCCAATGTAGCGGCAGTATTCCGCCATACCCATCCAGCGATGAAGGAGCTAGAGGTGCCGCAAGTTCCGGCTTGGGCCGAAGCCAACAGGCCTCGGGTTTCATGGTTCCTGGAAATGCTCGACCGCGAACTTGCAACGCGCGAGTTCATTGCAGGCGATCGTTATACGGTCGCGGACATCACCATGCAGGTCGCGGTCGATTTCATGAAGCCAGGACGGCTTGTGATGCCGGAGGGTGCGACCAATGTGAAACGTTGGCACGCAGCCGTGTCGGCGCGGCCAAGCGCAAGCGCGTGACGCCAAAAAGCGTAGTCCGGCTTTCGGCAAAGCTCACGCGCGAGACAAGATGTCGTAGTCAGCGATCGAGCAGCGCAATTAGGCTGGACGTATCCCAGCGTCTGCCCCCCATGGCCTGGATTTCCGAATAGAACTGATCGACCAGTGCTGTAACCGGAAGGTGCGCGCCATTCTTGCGCGCCTCGCCCAGACAGATGCTCAGGTCTTTTCGCATCCAGTCGACCGCAAATCCAAAGTCGAATTTGTTCGCCGCCATGGTCTTGTAGCGATTCTCCATTTGCCAGGATTGTGCCGCGCCTTTGGAGATGGTGCCGATCAATTTTTCGATATCAAGTCCAGATTTCTTGGCGAAGTGCAGACCTTCCGCCAAGCCCTGTACCAGTCCGGCAATGCAGATTTGATTGACCATCTTAGAAAGTTGCCCCGATCCAGGCGAGCCAAGAAGATTACACGCGCGCGCATAAGCGGCGATGACCTTTTCTGCTCGCGCGAAAGGTTCAGCGTCGCCTCCACACATCACCGTGAGCATGCCATTTTCGGCGCCGGCTTGACCGCCGGAAACCGGCGCATCGACGAAATCAAAGCCACCCTTTTTTGCGGCTGCATATAGCTCACGTGCGATTTCCGCAGAAGCCGTAGTGTGATCGACGAAGACCTTTCCCTTGCCCATGCCAGCGAAGGCGCCGTTAGACCCCAGTGTCACCTCGCGCAGATCGCTATCGTTGCCGACACACGCCATGACGAAGTCTTGGCCTTCGGCTGCCGCTTTGGGGGTCAACGCCGATTTGCCACCGTGTTGCTTGACCCATTGCTCGGCCTTGGCGGCGGTGCGGTTGTAGACGGTGACTTCGTGCCCGCCTTTGTTCTTCAAATGCCCCGCCATCGGGTAGCCCATCACACCCAGGCCCAGAAACGCCACCTTCGCCATCGTAAATCTCCCTTACAAATTTCCAGTATCCCTTGGCCGGCCGGAGCCGATGCCTATCTGCCAATAGGTCATTGCGGGGGCGTGCGCGTCAACGGTCTTGGAGCTAACACCGCATTGACCGGCCCGCCGCCTTGCCTATGGTGGCGGCGATACATTGGATGAGTGATTATGGCCGTAAGTAAAGAGCAAGTTCTCGCAGCCTTGGCGAAAGTGCCGGCGCCAGGTGGGGCGGCTTTGCCGGATACGCGCGTACTTTCCGAGGTCGTCGTTTCTGACGGTAAGGTCTTTTTTTCGCTGACGGTGGACGCCGCCGCCGTGAAGGCGTGGGAGCCGGTGCGCAAGGCCGCGGAAGAAGCTGTCCGTGCCATTCCCGGCGTGCAGTCCGCGTTGGTGGCCTTGACCGCGGAACGCAGTCCCGGTTCGGCTGCACGCGGACCACAGCCGGCACACACCGCGGTCCAGGCCCGGCGAGCCGCCCATCCCGCCGACAAAACGCAACCGGGTATTCCCGGCGTCGAGGCGGTCATCGCCGTTGCTTCAGGGAAGGGCGGCGTCGGCAAGTCGACAACTGCCGTCAATATGGCGCTCGGCTTGCGCGACTTGGGACTGAAGGTCGGCATGCTCGACGCCGATATCTACGGTCCATCGCTCCCAAAGCTTCTCGCCATCAAGGAAAAACCCCAGACCATCGGCGGAACACGTCTCAAGCCGATTGACCGGTATGGCCTCACAGTAATGTCCATCGGTTTTCTGATCGATGAAGAGACACCGATGATCTGGCGTGGACCGATGGTGATGTCGGCTATCACGCAGATGCTGCGCGAGGTGGAGTGGGGCAAACTCGACATCATGGTGGTCGATATGCCGCCGGGAACCGGCGACGCTCAACTTACAATGGCGCAGCAGGTACCACTGAAAGGTGCGGTAATCGTTTCCACACCACAGGACCTTGCGCTTATTGATGCGCGTCGCGGCGTGGCCATGTTCAAGCGCGTGAACGTGCCTGTACTCGGCGTGGTCGAGAACATGAGCTATTTCCTCTGCCCACATTGTGGAACGCGATCTGATATTTTCAGCCATGGCGGCGCACGGCATGAGGCGGCACGGCTTGGCGTACCGTTCCTCGGTGAGGTGCCTCTGCATATGGCAATCCGCGAGAAGTCGGATGCCGGTCTGCCGGTGGTTGCAACCGAACCAGACGGCGAGCACGCGCGCATTTATCGTGACATCGCGACCAAAGTGCTTAACCAACTCAAGGGCGGAGCGGCCAGCCGGGTTGCCCCGAAGATCGTAATTGAGGCTTAAATCCTAGGTTTTCGCACGTGACGAACTGATTAAGCGATTTGCGCAATTTCCACCTTGTACGCTTTGCGGCCTCGCAGCATTGTATGTGCCTGCCGGACGTATTCGCTGACGAGGGGCGAGAGACGAAAACGTCAGGACGCCCAGATGGAGGAACAAATGAAACGACGCCAATTCTTGACTGCCATGGGTGCCGGCGCTGCCGCCACCGCGATTGCCGCTCCGGCGATCGCGCAGTCGTCACCAACTTTGAAATGGCGGCTTACGGCCAGCTGGCCGAAATCGCTAGATACATTATACGGCACTTGTGAGTTGATCTCGAAGTACGTGTCGGACGCGACAGATGGCAAGTTCCAAATTCAGGTGTTCGCGGCCGGCGAGATCGTGCCCGGCCTGCAAGTGCTCGATGCGGTACAAAACGGCACCGTCGAATTGGGCCACAGCGCCCAGTACTACTACATCGGGAAAGATCCGACCTGGGCGCTATTTTGCGCTGTGCCCTTCGGCCTCAATGCGCGCCAACAGAATGCATGGTTTTATCATGCCGACGGCCAGAAGCTGATCGACGACTTTGGCGCCAAGTTCAACACCAAGTGTCTGCTTGCCGGCAACACCGGTTGCCAGATGGGCGGCTGGTTTAACAAAGAGATCAAAGAGCCAGGCGACTTCAAGGGTCTGAAGATGCGCATCGGGGGCTGGGCCGGCAAAACGCTCGGCAAGCTCGGCCTTGTCGCGCAGCAGATCGCCGGTGGCGACATTTATCCGGCGCTGGAGAAGGGCACAATCGACGCCGCCGAATGGGTCGGTCCTTACGACGACGAGAAGCTCGGCTTCTACAAAATCGTGAAGTTCTACTACTATCCGGGCTGGTGGGAGGGCGGCACGGCCAACCACTTGCTCATCAACCTCGCCAAGTGGAACGAGCTGCCGAAGGGATATAAATCTATCCTCGAAGCGGCTGCTGCCGCCTGCAACGTACAGCAGCAGGCTGACTACGACGCGAAGAACCCGCAGGCCCTAAAGCGTCTGGTTGCCAACGGCACCCAGCTTCGTCCGTTCACGCAAGCAACCATGGAAGCCTGCCTCAAGGCCTCGAATGAAGTGAATGCCGAAACCTCAGCCAGCAATCCTGACTACAAGAAGGTGTTGGATTCGATGCAGGCATTCCGTCGTGATGAGTATCTCTGGTGGCAGGTCGCGGAATACGGGTACGATAGCTTCATGATCCGCAGCGGCGCAAAAGGCTGAGGAAAAGCCGGAAGGGAATGGCGCGGGCCAGCCTAAGAGCTGGCCCCTTGCATTTTCTTGCGAGCAAATAGGGCTTGTTTTCCATTTACAACTTTTGTTTAACCCATGCAGACTGGATTTAGCGGGTGCACTCCGTCATGGTTCGAGCCATCGCCCTGGGATGTGCAACTGGGGATGGCGGAATTCCCGCTATAAAAACGAGGGGAGGGTAACGTGAAACGTCGTCAATTCATCAAGGCTGCTGGTCTAGGCGTTGCCGCGAGCGCGGTTGCCGCGCCTGCGATCGCGCAATCGATGCCCGAAATCAAATGGCGAATGACCTGCAGCTGGCCAAAATCGCTGGAAACGCTGTATGGCTCCGCGGAAATTATGGCCAAAAACGTTGCCGAGGCGACCGACAATAAGTTTCAGATTCAGGTCTTCGCCGGCGGCGAAATCGTGCCGGCGCTGCAAGCCCTGGACGCCGCGTCGAGCGGCACCGTCGAAATCGGTCATTCGGCTTCATATTATTATTTCGGCAAAGACCCGACTTTTGCGTTCGGCACTTCGGTCGCCTTTGGTCCCAACCAGCGCCAGAACCAGGCATGGATGATCCACGGCGGCGGCATGGACTTGCTGAACAACTTCTACAAAAAATTCAACGTTATCGCTTTAATGGCCGCCAATACCGGCTGTCAGATGGGCGGGTGGTTCCGCAAGGAGATCAACACAGTCGACGATCTCAAGGGCTTGAAATTCCGCATCGGCGGATTCCCTGGCAAAGTGTTGACGAAACTTGGTGTGGTGCCGCAACAGATCGCAGGCGGCGACATCTTCCCCGCCCTGGAGAAGGGCACCAT
>DAHUXA010000198.1 GCA_027307405.1 Hyphomicrobiales bacterium
CCATCAGAAAGTGCCCAAGCTCATGAAAGAAAACGACGATCGTCAAAACAAACAAAAACGGCACCACATAGCCGACGAGGCTGCCGCCGAATGAGCTCAAGCCTCCCATGATTTCCAGTCCCATTAACGACCTCGTCCCGCCCTGCTGGGCCTTCGTGCCCCGGAAAGTAACCTAGGATGCCTTTACGGCAATTTCAGGCAAGAGGTCCCGGGCCAGACTTCTTGCAATATGGTCAACAGCCAGAGCTGCATCGATTCCAGTCGGTTCCGCCAACAAACCACGTCCCGCGGCCGCATCGAGGGTTGCCTCTACCAGAGCCGCAATGGCCGGGAAAGCGATCCTACCGGCAATGAATTCGCCGACAGCGACCTCATCGGCGGCATTGAGCACAGTCGGCGCAGCTCCGCCGGCCTCCAATGCGCGTCGCGCCAGAGCCAGCGCCGGAAAGCGCTCCAGGTCGGGCTCCTCAAAGGTCAGTTTCTGCAACGCGGCGAGATCGAGCCGCGCTGCAGGACCATCGATGCGCGTGGGCCAGGCAAGGCAATGAGCGATTGGGATTCGCATGTCGGGCGATCCGAGCTGTGCCACCACCGAGCCGTCGCGAAATTCCACCAAGCCATGCACGACCGACTGTGGATGCACGAGTACATCAATCTCACTCGACTTGAGTGAGAACAGGTGATGAGCCTCGATAATTTCGAGACCCTTGTTCATGAGCGTCGCGGAGTCGACGGTAACCTTCGGCCCCATCGACCAGTTTGGATGCCGTAACGCCTGCTCGGGTGTTGCTGCTTTGATTGCTTCTATCGACCAAGTACGGAACGGGCCGCCGGACGCTGTCAGGATTGCCCGCCTGACGTCCGCGCGGTTGCCCGCACCAAGCGCTTGAAACACCGCATTGTGCTCAGAGTCGACCGGAAGAACCGTAGCGCCGGTGCTCGCAGCGCGCCGCATGAACAGGTTGCCCGCGCAAACAAGGCATTCCTTGTTGGCGAGCGCGACAGTTGCACCACGTTCGATCGCCGCAAGCGTGGGCTTCAGTCCGGCAGCACCGCTGATCGCCGCCATGACCCAATCAGCCGGACGCTGCGCAGCCTCGACCAAGGCGTCTTCACCCGCCGCTGCCTCCGTCCGCGACCCCGAAAGTGCGTCCTTGAGATCGCGGTACGCTGCCGGGTCCGCAACCACGGCATGGCGCGCGCCGATCTCGCGAGCAATTTTTCCAAGCCCCGCCGCGTTACGTCGCGCGCTGATCGACTCGACCCGATAGCGCTCTGGCGCGCGTTTTATCAGGTCTAGCGTGCTGGCACCGATCGAGCCGGTGGCGCCGAGGATGGTGATCGAGCGCACCTGGGCTGCAGCCTTTGAGTTCGGGCGGATGATGTCGACAGCGGTCATGCACTTACCATAGCAATAGTCCGCGCCCAGGCCCATCAAAGCCGCCACGTAGCAGTCCGATCAGGCAGGCGGCAAACGCTGCTGCCCAGAAACCGTCGAGCCTATCCATCACGCCGCCGTGACCGGGAATTAGATGACTGGAATCTTTGGCGCCGAATTGTCGCTTCACCCAGGATTCGAACAAATCCCCAAACTGCGCCAACACCGACAAAACCAACGCGATGATGATGATTGCAAGGCTATTGAACGACCCAACCAGTCCCATGACCAACAGCGCTGCGATCACGGCGCCCGCCGCGCCGGCAATCGCGCCAGACCACGTTTTCTTTGGGCTCACCGAAGGCAGCAATTTCGGCCCCCCGAAAGCGCGGCCCGCGAAATAGCCGACAATATCGGTCGTCCAGACAATTGCGAACAGCAATACGATCACGACAAAACCATAGATGCTGTCTGCACGTAAAAACATCGGCGCCAAAAGCATTGCTCCGCCATATCCGACACCGATACTCACCCACAGTCTGCGTTCGGGCGGAGCAAACACTGCGGCAGCAAAAGCGCCGAGTCCAACCATCAACAATGCCGCAACCGGACGCCCGAGCCACGCGACAAATCCAGCAATGACGATAGCGGCGCCGCAAGACGAGAACATCAATCGGTATGCCGGGCCTACAACCAATGTGATCCATTCCCACAGGACCGCCAACGCGGCCGCGCCCCAGAACAACGCAAACGGCCAGCCTCCAAGATAGGCGGCGAACAATGCCAGCGGCGCCAGCACAACAGCAGAGAGGACGCGCAGCGCGAGGTTATTTGCCGACAACGGCCTACCGGCGTCACCTGAACTAGAAACGGGGTCTGCGTCGACCACGGGGCTCAGGATCCCGTCCGGGCGACGAGGCCGCCGAAACGCCGCTCACGTTGCTGGTATTCCCGGATCGCGGATTCGAGCGCGGCACGGTCGAAATCGGGCCAATAGGTCGGCACGAAAATCAATTCACTGTATGCCGCCTGCCATAGCAGAAAATTTGACAAGCGCTGCTCGCCGCTGGTGCGGATGATGAGGTCGGGGTCGGGGATGTCCGGCGCATTCAGAAATCGCGCGAATGTCTCTATGCCGATGTCTGCGACGTCGAGATCGCCCCGCTTCACCGCCGCGGCAATGTCGCGCGCAGCGCGAACGATTTCCTGCCGTGCGCCGTAATTAAATGCGACTACCAGTGTCAGCCCGTCATTGTTTTTGGTGAGCTCTTCAGCCTCGACCAGCAACCGTGCGATGTCGGGTTCAAGTTCCGCGCGCTCGCCAATCACACGCACCCGCACGTTGCTCTTGTGCAGTTCGGCGAGGTCATTGCGGACGAACCGGCGAAGCAGGCCCATGAGCTCTCCGATTTCGCTCGCCGGTCGCGACCAGTTTTCAGCACTAAAGGAAAAAATAGTGACGATCTTGATGCCGATCTCGCCAGCCGCGCGCACCGTCCGCCGTAGCGCCTCAACTCCGCGCCGATGCCCTTCAGCACGCGGCAATCCGCGTGCCGCCGCCCAACGGCCATTGCCGTCCATGATAATGGCGACATGACGCGGCATATCGAATGCCGTGGCGTTTTGCGGGATTTCGGTCTCGGGCATGGAATGCGACCTCAGACCGTGAGGATCTCCTTTTCCTTTGCAGCCAGCATGTGGTCGATTTCTGAGATGCCCGCATCGGTGGCTTTCTGAATGTCCCCCGAATAACGGTCGTGATCGTCCTTGCTGATCTTGTGATCCTTTTCCAGCTTCTTGATGACATCCATTGCGTCACGCCGCACATGGCGCACCGCGACGCGCGCGGTTTCAGCATACTTGTGCGCGACCTTCACCAACTCCTTGCGCCGTTCTTCATTGAGCTCAGGGATGCGCAAGCGAATGGTCTGTCCTTCGGTTGCCGGCGACAGGCCGAGATTGGAGTTTATGATCGCCTTTTCAACCGGGTGAACCAGCGATCGATCCCAGACATTGACCGAAATCATCCGTGGCTCCGGCACGCTTACGGTCGCTACCTGATTGAGAGGCATTTGCGCGCCGTAAGCCTCGACCATCACCGGATCGAGCAAATGAGCGGAGGCGCGGCCTGTGCGCAGGCCCGACAACTCCGTTTTCAGCACGCTGCTCGCGCCCTGCATGCGGCGCTTGATCTCATTGATGTCATGCGTTGCATTTGCCATGGCAATCCCTCGAACGCCGCGTCTCAATCGGGCGGCTAAATCACCGCACCGGGCTAGCCAACAACGGTTGAGCGTCCCTTGCCGCGTAATACGGTTTCGATGGCGCCCTTCTCAGCGACAGAGAACACAATGATAGGCATCCGGTTTTCCCGAGCAAGCGCGAAGGCGGCGCCGTCCATTACCCTTAGGTCCTTCTCAATCGCCTCTTGATGACTGAGCTTGTCGTAACGTTTTGCTTTCGGATCTTTTTTGGGATCAGCGGTATAGACGCCATCGACATTTGTGGCTTTGAGCACCGCCTGAGCTTCGAGCTCCGCCGCGCGCAGCACCGCTGTGGTGTCAGTCGTAAAGAACGGATTGCCTGTGCCGGCAGCGAGCAAAACGACACGGCCTTTCCCAAGATTTTTCATAGCACGCTTGCGATTGTAGGTTTCGCACACCGCGGTCATGGCGAGAGCCGACAACGTGCGCGCCTCACATCCGGTGCGCTCGATTGCCGCTTCGAGTACCAGACAATTCATCACGGTCGCCAGCATGCCCATGGTATCGCCAACCGGCCGCGGCACTCCGCGTTCGGATACCTCGACGCCACGAAAAATGTTGCCGCCGCCGACGACGACGCCTAGCTCGGTGCCGAGCCTGGCGGCCGCCGCCAAGTCCGCAGCAAGACGTTCAACCGTCGCCTGATCGATGCCGAAACCGTTGGCAGCCGACAGCGCTTCGCCGGACAATTTGACGATGACGCGACGATAGACCGGATCACTCATACGTTGCGATCCTTCGTGGGATCGCCGAGAGCGAAGGCGGCCGACATTCGATCAAGTCTGACCGGCGGCGGCAGCGACCTCGGCGGCGAAATCGGTTTCCTGCTTTTCGATACCCTCACCGAGTGCATAACGAACGAAACCGGTGACTTTGATCGGCCCGCCCGCTTTGCCTTCGGCTTCCTTCAGCGCTTGCGCAACGCTTTTCTTGTCGTCGAAAATGAACGGCTGCTCCAGCAAGCAAACTTCCTTGTAGAACGTCTTCAACCCCGACTCGACGATTTTCTCGATCACGTTAGCCGGTTTGCCCTGCTGCTTGAACTTGTCAGCAAGCACATTCCTCTCGCGTTCCACAACCGCCGGATCAAGTGCTGCGGCATCAAGCGCCAATGGATTGGCCGAGGCCACGTGCATCGCTACCTGACGGCCGATGGCGGCCAGCTCGTCCGCTTTGCCGGGCGATTCGAGCGCCACAATCACGCCGATCTTGCCTAGGCCATCGATGACCGCGTTGTGCACATAGGAGCCGATGGCACCCTTGCCGACCGAGAGCATGGCCGCGCGGCGTAGCGTCATGTTCTCGCCGATCTTCGCGATCGTGTCCGAGATTGACTCGGACACGGTGATGCTGCCGGCTTTTGCGGCATTGATCTTATCGACATCGGTGCCGACCGATAGCGCGACGTCGGCGATCATCTTCACCAAACCCTGAAAAAGGTCATTGCGCGCGACGAAATCGGTTTCCGAGTTGACCTCGACCACGACGCCTTTGATACCTTTCACCTGAACGCCGATAAGCCCCTCGGCGGCAACCCGGCCGGCTTTCTTGGCGGCCTTGGACAGACCCTTCTTGCGCAGCCAATCCTGCGCGGCCGTCATGTCACCATTGGTCTCGGTAAGGGCCGTCTTGCAATCCATCATGCCGGCGCCGGTCGACTCGCGCAGCTCCTTGACCATCTGGGCGCTGATATTTGCCATTGAATTCTGTCCTTCATCCGTTCCGGCCGCGCGTGTCGCGGCCGCCGGTGCTTCAACGGAAAACGGGGGCGTTACTCCGCCGTCAATTCCTTCGCCTTGGCGATCCAGCCGTCGACCCGGCCAGGCAACCCGACCTCTTCGCCGACATTGTGGGCCGCCTTTTCATTAAGCTCGGCAATCTGCGTGTAGTGAAATATGCCGAGATCGTTGAGTTGTTTCTCGATCGCCGGAGACACGCCCGGAAGCTTTTTGAGATCATCTGCGACACCGCGCGGACCGGGCAATGGTTCGAACCCGAGACCAGCCGCTGCCGGAGCTGTCGGTATCTGCTCCGCGATGATCGGCTTTTCGGCGGCACCGACATCAACGCCCATTTCGCCTTGTGCCCGCGAAATACCGTCGATCGCCGCCTTGGCCACAAGATCACAGTAGAGCGAAACCGCTCGACTGGCGTCATCATTGCCCGGCACGACATAGGTGATGCCCGCGGGATCACAATTCGTGTCGACGACAGCCGCGACCGGAATGTTGAGGCGCTGCGCCTCTTTG
>DAHUXA010000199.1 GCA_027307405.1 Hyphomicrobiales bacterium
CCATTGTCCTTCCCCTCCGTCTTTGAAGCCGGTTGGTTCCAGCTTATTGATTGAACGGACTCTTGCTATCCCTGCACGCGGCCGATCAATTTCACGGCCTCATCGGAGCGTTTGGCGTCGTCCTCCCAGAACTTGGCGAAAGCGGCCGCGTTGAGATAATCCGTCTCAAGCCCGGCATTGGTGATGGCGGTCTTGAACAAATCGGAATTCGCTGCCTTGTCGATTGCGCCGTTCAGGGAGACGACGATATTGGCGGGTGTAGCTTTCGGCGCGAAGATACCAACCCAAAGGTAATATTCGACGTCGTAGCCGAGTTCCTTCAGCGTCGGTACATCAGGCAACGCTTTCGAGCGTTTGCCGCCGAACGATGCCAGCGCTCGCAACTTGCCGGCCTTAATATGTTGCAAGGTCGCGGAGACTGTCTGTGTGCTCATCTGTGCATTGTTGCCGAGCAGCGCCGTGACGGCCGGGCCGCCGCCATTGGTCGGCAGGTGGCGAAGTTTCGGGATTCCGGTGACCTTTTCGAATAGTGCTACTGGCAGATGGGTTGCGCCATAGAGGCCGCCCGAGCTGTAGATAATGGCCTCGGGACGTTTTTTGGCGTCGTCGATAAGATCCTTGAGCGTTTTGTATGGTTGCTGCTCGTTGACTACGACCAGAACCGGGTCGGCGACCAGCCGCGCCAATGGAATGAAATCGGCACGAGTAGTCTTGGGCTGGCGCCCGAAGAGCTTGTCAACTTCCTCGTAGCCGGAGATCCCATTGTTGTGCGAGAGCAGCGTATAGCCGTCCGGCTTGGCATTGGCACCGACTTGCGCGCCGACCTGGCCGCCGGCGCCCGCCTTGGTCTCGATCACGCAGGGCTGCTTGATGATCGGCTCGAGCGCCAAGGCGAAAGGCCGCGTCACAATGTCGTTCACCCCGCCCGGTGGGAACGCGTTGATGATCGTGATCGCGTGCGAGGGGAATGGCTCTTGTGCGAAGACGGGGCCGGCCGTGACAAACGCGGCCGTACCGGCGACGAAACTGCGGCGATCCATCGTGTTCCTCCGGAACTGCGCGAAGCGAACTATTGGAGGCTGCGTTAGCCCTGGACGCGGCCGATTGCGTGCACTGCCGCTTCGACCCGTTTGGCGTCTTCGTCCCAAAATTTCGCGAAGGCCGCAGAATCGAGATAAGCGACCTCGTCGCCGATATTGTTGATGGCAGTCTTGAACTGATCGCTGGCTGCCGCCGTCTTGATCGCGTCGCCCAGCACCTTCACAACCGGCGCCGGCGTATTCTTTGGCGCGAACACGCCGACCCACAGCGAGAACTCGACGTTATAACCAAGCTCTTTCAATGTTGGGACGTCGGGAAGCGACGCCGCGCGTTGCGGGCTAAAGCACGCAAGTGCGCGCAGCTTGCCAGCCTTGATCTGAGCGCTCGCGGCCGCGATCGATGACACCAGCACCTGCGAATTATTGCCGAGGATAGCGGTGAGCGCCGGACCGCCGCCATTTGTCGGCAAATGCTTCATCTGGATGCCGGTGGCCTTCATAAATAGCGCGGTCGGCAAGTGCAACGCGCCGTAAAGGCCCGACGAACTGAATATCAGCTTGTCCGGATTTTTCTTCGCGTCGTCGACCAGTTCCTTGACGCTCTTGTATGGCTGCTGGTCGTTGACCAGCAGTACCATCGGACCGGACGTCAGCCGTGCGATGGGGATGAAGTCAGCGCGTGTGAATTTCGGTTGCCGGTCGAAGAGTTTGTCGACTTCGGCAAAGCCGGAGATCGACACGATATGGATGAGCAGGGTGTAACCGTCTGGCTTGGCCGTCGCCGCGACTTGCCCCCCAACTTGTCCGGCTGCACCCGCCTTGGTCTCCACTATGCAGGGCTGCTTGAGAATTGGCTCGAGCAGCACAGTGAGTGGCCGACCGACAACATCGGCCGCGCCACCCGGTGGGAACGGATTGATGAAAGTAATCGCGTGGGACGGATAAGCGTCCTCGGCGACAGCGGGCCGCATGGCGAAAGCCGCGGCTGCGGCAGTGCTGCCCGCGACAAAACGGCGTCTATCCACGTGAGTCCTCCCTGGAAGTGCTTATTTTTTGCCGGAAATCAGGCCGGCCTTAGCATTGGATGGATGCTATCGCCCGGCGCGGTGGGCAATCAAGCATCAATGATGGCCACGGCCCTGGTCCACCCGGCGGAACCGCCGCGCACCTTCACTGGAAAGCAGATGACCATGAAGCCCTTGGCCGGCAATGCCTCGAGATTGTGCAGCTTCTCGATATGGCAATAGCCGATATCGCGTCCGGCGCGATGGCCTTCCCAGATCAGCGACGGGTCGTGGGTCTCGGCGTATTTCTTCATCGTGTAGATGAACGGCGCGTCCCAGCTCCAGCCGTCGGTGCCGGTCACGCGAACCCCACGTTCGAGCAAATAGAGCGTCGCCTCGCGCCCCATGCCGCAGCCTTTAGCGACGTAGTCGGGGCGTCCATATGCGGCGCCCGCACTTGTGTTCACCACAACGATTTCGAGCGGTGCAATTTTGTGGTCAATGCGTTTGAGCTCGGCTTCGACGTCTTTTGCGGTGGCGACGTAACCGTCGGGAAAATGCCGGAAGTCGAGCTTCACGCCCGGTTGAAAGCACCAGTCCAGCGGCACCTCGTCGATCGTGATCGCGCGCTTACCATGGTCCATGGTCGAAGCGAAATGCCAAGGTGCATCGAGGTGGGTCGTGCAATGGGTCGACAGTCGCACCCACTCGAAGCCCCAGCCTTCGCCATCGGGCAGGTCTTCCTTTTTGAGGCCGGGGAAGAATTTGAGGACGTCGGGCGCCGTCACTTGATGGTCGAGATACTCGATTTTTGGACCGTAACCCGGCGGGTCGGCTGCTACGTCGTTCTCGAGCGGCACCGAAATGTCGACTATTTTGCGTGGCATGCTTGTACTTCCTCCATCGTGCCCGGCCTTGTGCCGGCCATCCACGTCTTTACTGTCTGATCATTCAAGACGTGGATGGCCGGCACAAGGCCGGCCATGACGACACGACATGGAGAAGTCGATGCCTGCCTATTGGGTTGCGCGTTCCAAGGTCAACGACCCTGTTGAATACAAGAAATATACCGATCTGGTCCCCGCCATTATCGCCAAGTTCGGTGGCAAGGTGCTGGCGCGGGGCGGGCGTTTTCAGATCATGGAAGGTCCGGACAAATTCCACCGGTTTATCGTGATCGAATTCCCGACTTTCGAGCAGGGCGTCGCCTGTTTCACATCGCCCGAGTACGACAAGGCTGCTGCCTTTCGGCGCAGCGGGGCCGGTGAGGTCGAAACCATCATGGTCGAAGGCATTTGATCATCCCACCACACGGTGCAGACGACTGGCGTGGGCAGATCGATTGGGCTAAGAATTCCGCAAAACAAAATAATTCTGGGAGGATATCATGCTGCGATACTTGAAATCCGCGGTGTTTGCTCTGGTAGCGACGGCAGCTGCATTAGCCGCGCTGACGGCAATGCCGGCTACCGCGCAGGACAAACAACCGATCAAAATCGGCTTCGGAATGGCCGAAACAGGCCCGCTCGGACCGAATGGCAAATCCGCTCTGTTGGCGATGGAAATTTGGGTCGAAGAAACGAACGCCAAGGGCGGCTTGCTTGGCCGACCTGTGCAGCTCGTTCACTACGACGACCAGAGCAACCCTTCGACGGTACCGGGGATCTACACCAAGTTGCTCGACGTCGATAAAGTCGATGTCATCGTTGGCGGCTATGGCACCAATATGCTCGCGCCCGCCATGCCAATCGTCATGCAACGCAAGAAGGCATTCCTTGGCCTTTATGGCTTAGGCGTAAACTCTGACTTCAAATATGACCGTTACTTCGCGATGATCCCGTCGGGGCCGGAGCCGAAGACGTCTTTCACCAAAGGCTTCTTCGACACCGCGATGGCGCAAAACCCGAAGCCGACCACTGTAGCGATCGTGGCTGCGGACGCAGAGTTTTCAAAGAACGCATCCGATGGCGCGCGCGAGAATGCGAAAAGGGCGGGCTTGAAGATTGTTTACGACAAAAGCTATCCACCTTCGACCACCGACTTTGCGCCGATCGTGCGCGCAATTCAGGCGACCAATCCAGACTTGGTGGTGATCTGCTCCTATCCGCTCGATTCGGTCGGCATGGTGCTGGCTGCGAATGAAGCCAAGCTTAATCCGAAGATGATCGGCGGCGCCATGGTGGGGCTGCAGTCGACGGTGTTCAAGACCAAGCTCGGCCCGGCCCTCAACGGCTACATGAACTACGACTTCTGGCTGCCGGCAAAATCGCTCATGTTCAAAGGCACCTCCGAATTCATGCAGAAGTACCAGGATCGCGCCGCCAAGGCTGGTGTCGATCCTTTGGGTTACTACATGGCGCCGTTCAGCTATTCCTATCTCGATGTGCTGGGACAAGCGATTACAGCAACCAAGAGTGTCGACGATGCCAAGCTTGCGGACTATTTGCGCAAGACCACGTTCAAAACCATCGTCGGCGATGTGGCGTTCGGCAAAGGCGGCGAGTGGGCGAAGTCGCGGGTCTTCCAGGCACAGTTCCGCGGCATCAAGGGTAACGGTATCGATCAGTTCAAGAATCCGGATACCTTGGCGATCATCACGCCTGCCGAATACAAGTCGGGCAATGTGATTTATCCTTTTGAAAAGGCCAGGCAATAGACTTTCCCACTTCTGCCCACTTAAAACGTGGTGCGACCGGAGTTGGCCGCATCACGACATGGCAATCCACCAACGTATTCGGGCCTTTCTCAACCGCACGCGGGTGGACCATTGCACCGGGTGCTGTCATTATTGAGCAGCGACAATAAAGTGGGGCTTCATGGGAGGAGAAAACATGTTGCAGAAATTTAAGTCGCGGACATTCGCCTGGCTGGCGGGAACGGCGTTTGCCGCCGCGGCCGTTGCGATGTTCGTGGGGGCCGCTACAGCCCAGAACAAGGAGCCGATCAAGATCGGCTTCAGCATGGCGTTGACCGGTCCGCTGTCGCCGAACGGCAAGCAGGCACTTCTCGGAATGAAGATCTGGGAAGAAGAAACCAATGCCAAGGGTGGGTTGCTCGGGCGTCCGGTCAAGCTCGTCTATTACGACGATCAATCCAATCCCTCGACGGTTCCGGGCATCTACACCAAGCTTCTGGATGTCGACAAAGTCGATCTAGTGCTCGGCGGTTATGCGACCAACATGGTCGCGCCGGCGATGCCCGTCGTCATTCAGAAGAAGAAGACTTTCATCAGCCTGTTTGCGCTCGATGTGAACCACGACTTCAAGTACCCGAAATACTTCTCGGTGCTGCCGACGGGTCCCAGGACCAAGCCGTCATTCACCGAAGGCGTGTTCCAAATCGCGCAGCAGCAAAATCCGAAGCCCACGACGATTGCGTTGGCAGCTGAAGATGCCGAATTCTCGCGTAACGCCTGCGAGGGCGCACGCGAGAACGCCAAGACTTTCGGCACGAAGATCGTCTACGACAAAACCTTCCCGCCAGGCACAACAGACTTCTCGCCGATTGTGCGTGCAATTCAGGCTTCGAATGCGGACATTGTGATCCTCTGTTCGTATCCGCTCAGCTCTGTCGGTCTCGTCCTGGCGATCAATGAACTCAACTACAAGCCGAAAATTATCGGCGGAGCCATGGTTGGGCTACAGGCCACCGTGTTCAAGAGCAAGCTCGGGCCAAAGCTCAACGGCATTATCAACTACGAAACCTGGGTGCCC
>DAHUXA010000019.1 GCA_027307405.1 Hyphomicrobiales bacterium
GAAAAGGCCCGGCCAGCGCGAGATTTTGCTTCAGCGGTTTTCGTAGGATTTTTAGCCTTTGACTCGCATCGCGCTTAAGCATCAAATTGGGCCCGGGAGAGGTGCAAACATGAAAATAAAGTATGTCGGCATTATTGTCATATCGGCCGTCGCGGCGCTGATAGGTGCGCCGATGGAGATTGCCGCTAGTGGGCACGGAAGCGGATCCGGGATGCGCGGACCTGGACTGCACACTTTCCATTTCGGAAAAAACTTGCGACACGCACAAAATCGCAGAAACTTCAACAATCAGGCGACATGGTACGGTGGATATGGATATTACGCAGTCCCGCCATATGACTATGACAATAGTGGTAGCGGCTCTGCCCAGCCATCAAACGTTGTGTATGTGCTTCCATCGCCGACCGTACACAGTTGTCGATACGCCAAGGAGACGGTGACGGTTCCATCGGAGAGCGGCGGAACTCGCGAGATTACGGTCACACGTTGCTGATCGAATCTGCGTTGTTTTCAGAAACCTGACGCCAGATCCGAGTGCACTTTTTGACTGCTTGCTGAATTTATGGAAGCTTTCTTTGCTGGCGCATTTTGCTCGCGATAGTTTCGCGCGTGCAAAACGTGCTTGCGAAATATTTCGGGGGCGAAAAAATCTTCGTTACCAAGGAGGAAGCAAGTGAACAGGCTTTTTTCTCTCGCGCTAATGATCGGCATCAGTATCTTCGGCATTGCCGCCGCCCAAGCCATGCCGCTCGCGCCGCTTGAACGGGCACAGGCCGGATTGACCATTCCTGTCGCTGGCGGCTGCGGAGTGGGCTTTCATCGTGGACCATATGGCGGCTGCCGCCGTAACGGTTACTATGGCGGCGTCTATTACGGCGGCGCCGTGGTGGCGCCAGGCGTGGTGGTGGCAGCCCCGCCGGTCGTAGTCGCGCCCGGCCCTTGCGGCGGCCGGGGCACTCATCGTGTGTGCAATGCCTACCGATGCTGGCGGGTTTGCAATTGAGCTAAATGAAACGATCGTAGGCCCGCTTCAGCGGGGCCTATTTGTTCTAGGTCGATTGCAATTTTCGCGAGGCAGGCAAAACCATTTGGCCCGGAACACTCCGGGCCAAAAATCTTTTGAAGCAGCTGAAATCTATCAGTTCCGGCGGCAACCACCGTTTGGTCCACGATGAAAGCCACGGCCGCAGCCGCCCGCGACTAGCGTAATTTGGCCAGAGCTATTGCTTGCACCTTTGAGCTTCGATGCCGACATAGCTTGCGCACCGACTGTAACAAACATGAACATCGCAACGATCACTGCCAACAGTGCCAATCCCTTCAGCATGGTCACCTCCCTATGTATTCAACGTCGCCCCGATTGCATTCTAGTGCACTGCTTCTTTTGTTGTCCTCATGGCCGTGCTAGGCCGTGAATAACTTCTACATAAAAAATCGCGCGCGCGGCGTTATGCGGGCTCAGCCAAATCCGCCTCGGCTACGCGATTCGTTCCTCAATCAGCGTCATCACATCACGCGTCCGGGTCACACCCTCGGGCCAACGGCGATTGAAATCGGCGATCATTTCCTTGAATCCATCCGAAGCGAGGGCGGCATCCAGGCGCGCCTTATCGGCAAATTGATAGACGGCGTAATGCACGCCCTGCTCTATTTCACTCCAGAAGCGCTCGGCCTTCTCGCATTTGAAAACCCTGATCGCCCATGGCAGGTGGTCGGTCGAATACCAATGGTCGAATTTCTCGCGCAAAGCGGGGATGACAACAGCGCGAACGAGGAAAAGTGATTTGGGCATCGTCACAGCGGCAAGTTATCGTGCTTTCTCGCCGGCATCTCCACGTGTTTGTTTTTAAGCATCGCCAATGCTCGCGCAATCCGGCGCCGTGTCGAGTGCGGCATGATCACATCGTCGATGTAGCCCCGCTCGGCGGCGACAAAGGGTGACAAAAACCGGTCCTCGTATTCTTTTGTGCGAGCAGCAATCTTGTCTTTGTCGCCGATATCAGTGCGGAAGATGATCTCCACCGCGCCTTTGGCGCCCATCACCGCGATCTGAGCTGTTGGCCAGGCATAATTGAGGTCGCCACCGACGTGCTTGCTCGCCATCACGTCATAGGCGCCGCCGAACGCTTTCCGCGTGATCACCGTAACGAGAGGCACGGTGCACTGGGAATACGCAAACAAGAGCTTGGCGCCATGCTTGATCAGCCCGCCATATTCCTGGTCGGTACCGGGAAGGAAGCCGGGCACGTCCACGAATGTGACGATGGGGATGCCGAAAGCATCGCAGAAGCGCACGAAGCGTGCTGCCTTTCGCGAAGCATCGCTGTCGAGCACGCCCGCAAGCACCATCGGTTGGTTGGCGACGAAGCCGACCGTGCGGCCGGCGACGCGGCCAAACCCGGTCATGATGTTCTTCGCATAGGCCGCGGAGAGCTCGAAAAAATCTCCCTCGTCCGCCACCTTCAGGATCAACTCCTTGATGTCGTACGGTTTGTTGGGATTGTCAGGTACCAGTGTGTCGAGCGATTCATCGATGCGGTCGGGTTCATCATAGGCCGGCCACTCCGGCACGCCGCTCTCGTTATTAGACGGAAGGAAATCGATCAGACGGCGCATTTGTAGCAGGCACTCGACGTCATTTTCGAAAGCGCCGTCGGAGACGCCCGACTTGGTGGTGTGAACGGATGCACCGCCAAGCTCCTCCGCAGTGACGACCTCGTTGGTTACCGTTTTCACCACGTCCGGACCGGTGACAAACATGTAGCTGGTATCGCGCACCATAAAGATGAAATCGGTCATCGCGGGCGAATAGACGTCGCCGCCAGCGCACGGCCCCATGATTACGCTGATCTGTGGAATGACGCCGGAGGCTACGACGTTGCGCTTGAATACTTCGCCATAACCGCCAAGTGCGGCGACGCCTTCCTGGATCCGGGCGCCACCGGCGTCGAACAGGCCGATGATCGGGCAGCGCGCCTTCATCGCCATGTCCTGCACCTTGATGATCTTCTGCGCGTGTGTCTCCGAAAGGGAACCGCCGAAAACGGTAAAATCCTTGGAGAACAGATAGACGGCGCGGCCATTCACCGTGCCCCAACCCGTGACCACGCCGTCGCCGGGGATCTTAGATTTCTCCATGCCGAATTCATTGGAGCGATGCTCGACGAACATGTCGAACTCCTCGAACGAGCCCTTGTCGAGCATCAGCTCGATGCGCTCGCGGGCGGTGAGTTTGCCGCGCTTGTGCTGGGCCTCGATGCGCGACGTGCCACCGCCGAGGCGCGCTTCCTCGCGCCGCTTCTCCAGTCTGTCGAGGATGTCTTTCATGGCCCCTGCCCTGTGCTGACACGAGAATCCGGCAGCAAAAGCAATACCACCACACCCATCGCCCCCGCGAAAGCGGGGACCCCGGCCTAAAGGCTTGGCACCGCCCTCAAACCCTGCTTACAAGCGCCAATGAGCGAACCGCAAACCGCCGCCGAACTCATTCAACAGGGCCTGACCCACCACCGGGCGGGTCAGATTTCGCTCGCCATGGACCGCTATACACAGGTGCTGCGCAACGACCCGCGCAATGCCGACGCGCTCTATTACATCGCCGTGATCGCTTGCCACGAGGGGCAGTTTCAGCAGGGCATCGATCTTGCCCGCCGCTCGCTGGCGTACCGGGCGGGCCAGGCTCGCGCACACAACCTGATCGGCCAGGCTTTACACCGGATGGGCAAGATCCAGGATGCGCTCGAGAGCTTCGACAACGCGATCGAGTGCGACGCTAATTTTGTAGATGCCTATGGCAACCGCGCGAATATGCTGAGCGAGCTCGGCCGCACCGCTGAAGCATTGTCGAGCTTCGACCGCGCGATCGCTCTTAATCCGAATTCGCCGGGCGACTGGCTCAATCGTGGAGCCACCCTACATGCGGCCGGCCGCGCAGAAGAAGCGATCGCCAGCTACGACAAAGCGATCGCGCTCGATCCTGACTTCGGCCTACCCCACTGCAACCGCGCTCACGCGCTCGTCGACCTCGGCCGCGACACGGAGGCGCTGGCCGGGTACGACCGCGCGATCGCGCTTGAGCCAAAGTTTGCCGAGGCCTATCTCGGCCGCGCACTTGCCTTGAAGAAGCTTGCGCAGATCGACGAAGCGCTTGCCAGCGTTGATAAGGCGATAGAAATCAAGGGCGATGTGGCCAAAATGTACGAGGCGCGTGCCAGCCTGTTGCGTGACCTCGGCCGCGTGGACGACGCACGCGCGGCCGACGCCAAGGCCGCTGAGCTTATCGCTAAAAAACAAGAGGTAAGCGAAGGTGGCGCTAGCGCGAAGAATAAAATTTCCTGATTTTTGGAACTTTATGGCGTCTCCGCCGTTTCGCGGGGTACCCAGAAGGACCTCTCCCCATGAATCATGCCACCCCCCGCACCGGTTCGCCGCGGCTTGCCACCCCAACTGACCTTGGCGCCAATGCCGCAAAAGACATCGCCGCTGCATTAAACGCGGTTCTCGCCGACAGCTTTGCACTCTATCTCAAGACGAAGAATTTCCATTGGCACGTAAGCGGCCCTCACTTCCGCGATTATCATTTACTGCTCGATGAGCAAGCCGACCAGATTTTCGCCACCACTGACGTTATCGCTGAGCGCGTGCGCAAGATCGGCCAAACGACATTGCGTTCGATCGGCGACATTTCACGCCATCAACGCCTTTCCGACAATGACGCCGCTTATGTCGAGCCATCGGACATGCTCGCGGAACTGCGAGAAGACAACCAGCGTGTGGTCGCTGCCATGCGCGAAGCCCACGATGTCTGCGACGAGCATAATGATGTCGCAACCGCCAGCTTGCTCGAAACCTTCATCGATGACGCCGAGAAGCGCGTCTGGTTCCTGTACGAAGCCGGACGCAAGGGCGATTCGTCCGGGCATTGACTTAACCTGCTTATTCGCCGTATGCGTCCCCACTTCAGCGAGGACGCACAATCATCTTGTGTGACGCAGGACCAGTACCGCCGCATCGAGTTCTGATTTGCGGAACGCGCGACGGTTGAGCGCGAACTCGTCGCGCCCCCATTGCGACATTTGCCAATCCTCGTCCACGTGGGCGGCCATCCATGCTGCATCGGCATCAAGTGCGCCATGCGCGATTGCAAGGGCCAATAAACAAGAGCCCGTCAGTGTAGTGATCGATGAGATCGCAGCCAGCCGCCACGGATCGTTCGGAATAGCCGCTCGCGTAGCAGCAATGGCGTCGCGCGGCTGCGGCACATGCATGACGCCTTGCGCCAGTACGAATCGCGCGCCGAATTGCCTTTGCGCCCAGTCGAGCACCGGGTCCCATGCCTGCGACTGCCTCTCAACGAGTCCGGCCGGTCCATCGGCTCGGTAGCACAGCAAATCTGTGCCAAGATATTTTGCGACCTCGTCCGCAACCGCCTGCGGCGTTTCGCTGACCACATCTATTGCCGCATTGGCGAGCCGAGTAAGGGGCATGCGCGCAGGATCGATCACGTCGGTTTGGGCTTCCCATTCCGCGGCTATGACCTGGGCAAGCGAGCGCGTGGGTGCCGCGAGCGGGCGCCGTAGCGGTGTCAGAACAGGTTTGTGGTCGAGCAATATTGCGATATTGCCCGCGTCCGCATCGTCCACCTGCACCTGTTTGTAGAAACGCTTCCGTAGGCGTGGCCGCATGGCCTGCTGCGCCGCCTCGGTCGGGTCGAGCGGCTGATTTTCGAAGATCTCGGTAAAAATCTCACGCATTGGGACCGATTTGTGCGCCGCAAAATGAAAGGAACTTCCGCCTATAAATGTTAGTCCAAAATCGCAAAATTAAGGGGCGAAATGCCATCGTGACGCCGCTTTCAGAGAGCGAAAAACTTCACGAAGACTTGTGGTTGATAGGCTCCCTATCTGACTGAAGGATAAGTAGCATTGCGGGTTCCTACCCCATATTATCTGCCCTCGGATTCGTGCCGGGAAAACAAGGCCGACCGAGGGAAGCGGGGCCGCCAGGGGCTGTGACGCGACACCGTTTGAGTTGTGCGGAGTAGCGGGGCGCGTTTCGAGGAGTCAATGAAGAATACCGACATCTCCGCACCTGACTACTTCCACAAGGTCGTGGACTGCCAATGGGCTTGCCCGGCGCACACACCGGTCCCCGAATATATCCGCCTAATTGCGCACGGCCGGTATTCCGACGCCTATATGATCAATTGGCGCTCCAATGTGTTTCCGGGAATTCTCGGACGCACCTGTGACCGCCCCTGCGAGCCGGCCTGCCGGCGTGTGCGCGTAGAGAAGGAGCCGGTGGCGATCTGCCGCCTGAAAAGAGTGGCGGCCGATTACAAGGACGACATTCGCGATCGATTGCCGAAGCCGGCGGCAAAGAAAAACGGCAAGCGTATCGCACTGGTTGGTGGCGGTCCGGCCTCCCTCACCGTCGCCCGCGATCTTGCCCCGCTTGGCTATCAGTGTGTCGTATTCGACGGTGATCCCAAAGCCGGCGGCATGATCCGTACTCAAATTCCGAAATTCCGATTGCCGGATTCCGTGATCGACGAAGAATGTGGCTACATTCTCGATCTCGGCGTCGAGTTCCGCGCCGGCAAGCGCATCGACAGCCTGAAGTCGCTGATTGCCGAGGGGTGGGACGCAATCTTCGTTGGTTCCGGCGCGCCGCGGGGGCGCGACCTCGACATCCCCGGTCGCAAGGAAGCCGCCAAAAATATTCATATTGGCATCGACTGGCTCTCATCGGTTTCGTTCGAGCACATCTCGAAAATCGGCAAGCGTGTCGTTGTGCTTGGCGGAGGCAATACCGCCATGGATTGCTGCCGCTCCGCACGCCGACTCGGCGGCGAGAAAGTGGACGTAGTGGTGCGCTCCGGTTTCGAGGAAATGAAGGCATCGCCTTGGGAGAAAGAAGACGCGATGCACGAGGGCATTCCGATCCATAATTATCTGGTGCCGAAGGAATTCACTCATGAGAACGGCAGGCTCACCGGCATTACTTTCGAGAAGGTGAAGGCCGAGTACGACGCTAAGGGACGCCGCAAGCTCGTTCCCGCCGGCGAACCGGACCAGCATTTCCCCTGTGACGACGTTCTGGTTGCAGTTGGTCAGGAAAACGCTTTCCCCTGGATCGAGCGCGATGCGGGCATCGAGTTCGATCAGTGGAACATGCCAAAAGTAAACACCCAGACCATGGCCTCGACGCACCCCAAGGTGTTCTTTGGCGGCGACGCAGCCTTCGGCCCGAAGAACATCATTTGGGCGGTGGCACACGGCCACGAAGCTGCCGTTTCGATCGACAAGATGCTCAACGGCGAGGACATCACCGACCGGCCGCTGCCGGCGGTCGAGGTGATGAGCCAGAAGATGGGTATCCACGAGTGGTCCTACGACAACGAGATCGCGCTCGACAAACGCTACAAGGTGCCGCACCGCGACAAGGTAGTGGCGCTCAAAGACATTAAAGCCGAGGTAGAACTCGGCTTTGACGAACAGCTGGCCTTCGCGGAAGCCGGCCGCTGCCTTAATTGCGACGTGCAGACCGTGTTTTCGGCCCAACTCTGCATCGAATGCGATGCCTGCGTCGACATTTGCCCAATGGACTGCATCACTTTCACGCCGAACGGCGAGGAAGCCGACTTGCGCAAGCGGCTCAACGCCCCTTCGCACAATCTCACGCAAGATCTATATGTCCAAGATGGGCTCAAAACCGGCCGCGTCATGGTCAAGGACGAAGACGTCTGTCTGCACTGCGGCCTGTGCGCCGAACGCTGCCCGACCGGGGCCTGGGACATGCAAAAATTCTTGCTCGATATGACTCACGCAGGGACTTCATGCCGACCGCCACGCCGATCAGCCGCGTAAACGATTTCGTTATCCGTTTCGCCAACGTCAACGGCTCCGGCTCCGCGAGCGCGAACGAGATGTTCGCACGCGCGGTGATGCGCATGGGCGTGCCAGTCGCGCCCCGTAATATTTTCCCGTCCAACATCCAGGGTCTGCCGACCTGGTATGAGGTTCGCGTGTCCGAAGCCGGGCACCTGGGTGCACGCGGCGGCACCGACCTCATGGTGGCAATGAATCCCCAAACCTTCGACAGGGATATCGCCGGCATAGAGCCGGGCGGCTACCTGTTCTACGACTCGACCAAACCGCTGCCGCCGTCAAAGTTCCGCGATGATATTACGGTCATTGGAGTGCCACTGACCGCGATCTGCAATCGCGAGTACAGTGATCCGCGCCAGCGCCAACTATTCAAGAACATCATCTATATCGGCGCCCTCACTGCCCTGCTCGACATCGACGTAAAGGTGGTCGAACAGCTCATCGGCGAGCAATACAAGGGCAAAGACAAGCTGATCGAGCCGAACATCAAGGCCCTGCATATCGGCCGCGACTACGCGATCCTGAATTTGCAATGCCCACTCGGCATCAAGCTCAAGCGCGCCAACGCGGTCGGCGATCGTATCTTTATTGAAGGCAATTCTGCCGCGGCGCTCGGTGCGGTCTATGGGGGCGCAACCGTCTGCGCGTGGTATCCGATCACACCGTCTTCCTCGCTCGCGGATGCGTTCACGCGGCACTGTGCCAAACTGCGCGTTGATCCCGGTACCAAGCAGGCAAAATATGCAATCATCCAGGCTGAGGACGAACTCGCCTCGATCGGCATTGTGATTGGCGCCGGCTGGAACGGCGCGCGCGCGTTCACCGCGACCTCCGGCCCTGGAATTTCGTTAATGCAGGAGTTTATCGGCCTCGCTTACTTCGCAGAAATTCCAGCAGTTTTGTTCGACGTGCAGCGCGCTGGGCCCTCGACCGGCATGCCGACCCGCACCCAGCAATGCGACGTGATGTCCTGCGCCTACGCCTCTCATGGCGATACCAAGCACGTCTTGCTGTTCCCAGAAGGCCCCGCGGAAGCCTTCGATTTCAGCGCACAGGCTTTCGATCTGGCCGACCGGCTGCAGACCCCGATCTTCGTCATGCTCGATCTCGACATCGGCATGAATCACCATTTGTCGAAGCCGCTCACCTGGGACGACAAGCGGAAATACGACAGAGGCAAGGTGATGACCGCGGCCGAGCTCGAGGCCGGAAAGGAATTCGGCCGCTATCTCGATGTCGACGGTGATGGCATCCCCTACCGCACCTATCCGGGCACGCATCCGACAAAGGGGGCGTTCTTCACGCGTGGAACGTCGCGCGATCGCTACGCGCGCTATACCGAAGAAGGCGCGCCTTACGTCGACAACATGCAGCGGTTGATCCGCAAGTTCGACACCGCCAAGGACCTGGTACCGCGTCCGCTGCTTGCGACCGCCGGAAAGGCGTCGAAATACGGCGTGATCTACTATGGGTCGACCTCGCCCGCGATGGACGAGGCAATTCATATGATAGAAGCGCGCGGACATGCGCTCGATCGCATGCGCATTCGCGCCTTCCCGTTCCATTCCAGCGTCAATAGTTTCGTTGCCGACCATGACTTCGTATTTGTGGTTGAGCAAAACCGCGACGCGCAGCTGCGCTCGCTCATCGTCAACGAGTGCGGCATAGACCCCGTGCGGCTGGTGCCGATCTTGCACTACGATGGCACACCGATCACCGCACGTTTCATCGCCAAAGCAGTCGGCGATCACCTCGACAAATTGACGGTGAAGCAGACCAAGGTGACATCATGACCTATCTTGCCAAGCCGAAATTCCATCATCCCGAGCTGCCGAAAAACGCGCTCGGCTATACTCATCGCGACTACGAGGGCTCGGTCTCAACGCTGTGCGCCGGCTGCGGGCATGACTCCATCACTGCCGCAATTATCCAGGCCTGCTTCGAGCTGTCGATCGAGCCGCACCGCGTCGCCAAGATCTCCGGCATCGGCTGCTCTTCGAAAACACCGACCTATTTCCTCGGCAATTCGCACGGCTTCAATTCCGTCCACGGCCGCATGCCATCAGTGCTGACTGGCGCCAATCTTGCCAATCGTGATCTGATCTACCTCGGCGTTTCCGGCGATGGCGACAGCGCGTCGATCGGCCTCGGTCAGTTTGCGCACTGCCTGAGGCGCGGCGTGAACATGGTCTATATCGTCGAGAACAATGGCGTCTACGGCCTGACTAAGGGTCAGTTTTCGGCCACCGCCGACCGCGGCTCGAAGTCGAAGCGCGGCTTCATCAATACCGACAACTCTATCGATCTGGTGGCCATGGCGCTCCAGCTGGGCGCAAGCTTTGTCGCCCGCTCCTTCTCCGGCGACAAGCACCAATTGGTCCCGATCATCAAGGCAGCGATTGCCCACAAGGGTGCGGCCTTCATCGACGTGATCTCGCCGTGCGTCGCTTTCAACAACCATGCCGGATCCACCAAGAGCTTCGATTTCGTGCGCGAGCACAATGAGGCGGTCAATCGTCTCGATTTCATCTCAAGCCGGATGCCAATCGAGGTTAAATACGAGCCTGGCACGGTCGAGGTGGTGGAGCAGCACGACGGTTCCAAGCTCGCGCTGCGCAAGCTCGCCGCCGATTACGAACTCCATGACCGGACAGCCGCGCTCGGCTTTCTGCAACATCATGCCGCCAAGGGCCAGATCGTCACCGGCCTGCTTTATGTCGAACAGGAACCGGAGGATCTGCATGCGCATCTTCGCACCGTCGATTCCCCGCTGAACGCGCTCGACGAAAAGGAACTGTGTCCGGGCCAGGCGGCACTCGATAAATTTAACGCTTCGCTCCGTTAGGTTCCCGCTTCATGCAACGCCGACGGCTCGGCCAATCCGGTCTCGAGCTCGCCCCACTCATGCTTGGCGGCAATGTGTTCGGCTGGACGATCGACGAAAAGACGTCGTCCAATATCCTCGATGCGTTCATCGACGCCGGGTTCAACGCCGTCGATACCTCCGACAGCTATGCGCGCTGGATTCCGGGCAGTCCGGGCGGTGAATCGGAAACCATCATCGGCAATTGGCTCAAGCGCAGCGGCAAGCGCGACAAGGTGCTGATCGCTACTAAAGTCGGCGAAGACATGGGCGAAGGCCGAAGTCTGAAGAAAGACTACATCCTGCGCGAATGCGAAGCCTCGCTGCGGCGCCTGCAAACCGACCACATCGATCTCTATCAGACCCATTTCGACGATGAGGTCACGCCGGTCGAGGAAACGATGCAGGGTTATGCCGCGCTGATCAAAGCCGGCAAGGTGCGCGCGATCGGTGCCTCCAATATCAGCCCGGCGCGCCTGAAAGCCTCGCTCGCAGCCAGCAAGCAACTCGGCCTACCGCGCTACGAGAGCCTGCAGCCGCTCTATAACCTCTCTGACCGCAAGGAATTCGAGACCGAGTTCGCCCCCATCTGCCGGGAGCACAAGCTGGGCGTCATCAACTACTATTCGCTCGCCGCCGGCTTTCTCACGGGCAAGTACCGTTCGGCCGAGGAAGGCGCCAAACACCGGGGGCGCGGCGGCAGGCTCAAGCGCTATCTCGACGCGCGCGGGCTTGGCATTCTCAAGGTCCTGGGCGAAGTGGCCGCGCGGCACAACGCATTGCAGGCCCAGATCGCGCTGGCCTGGCTGCTCGCCAAGCCGATCATTACCTCACCCATCGTCAGTGCCACTAGTCTCAAACAGCTCGACGAAATCGTAAAGGCGCCCGCGATAAAGCTTTCGCCTGCAGACATCGCGGCGCTCGACGCCGCGGGAGCCTGAACGTAATAGCCAGGGCCTATTAGCCTCGGGCAGCATCGATCACGACGCGGCGGCGCCCTCTTTCTCATACCAGGGCGCGTGCAGGATGACACGATTGACTTCCAGATAGCTCTTGAGACTTGAGAGAACGAGTGGCCAGCCATTGCTGATGCTGGCGAACACTTTGCTGTCCGGCGCGAAATCGTCGTGCGTGACGGTGAGCTTGACCTGATCGCGCTGCTGCTCAAGGTCCATCACCACGCGCGAGGGTTTTTCAGTGCCATTGTGTGGCTCGTGATGAGACATGAACGTGTAGGACAGACGCCGCGGCGCGTCATGCTCCAGTACCTTGCCGCTGACGATCAGCTTGCCCTCGCGGTGAAATGTAACCGGTGAACCGACTTTCCAATCGGACGTAACGGCGTTACCGAACCAGAACTTCGCGGTGGCATCGGTGTCAGTCAGCGCCTTGAAGACTTTCTCCGGCGTCGAAGCAATATAGGTCACGTAGACGAAAACTGGCTTACTCATCGCATCGCTCCTTACTCTGTTTCCAGTGCCTTTTTCATGTCGCTCAACGCCCGAAGACGATGGCTTTCGAATTTCCCGATCCAGCGTTCGGCGATCTCGTGGATCGGCACCGGATTGAGGTAGTGCAGCTTCTCGCGGCCGCGTTTGACGGTCGCAACCAAGTTGGCCTCCTCTAACAGGCCCAGATGTTTGCTCACCGCCTGCCGCGTCATGGCTAGGCGCTCGCACAGCTGTCCAAGCGTCTGTCCGTTGTCGGCGCGCAGCCGATCAAGCAGTTCTCGTCGGCTAGCATCGGCCAGCGCTCTGAACACATCATCCATAATCACAATATGCAACCTTTTGGTTGCATGTCAAGCAATATTTGTCGCAGTTCCCCGTCGGGAACTCGGCCACTGAGGGGGCGTTGACGCAACGCATGAGCTCACGAGCGTCCCTTGCCGTCCGCAGAAGTCACCAACGCAAGCCCTCGCGCAGCGTTGGCCGCGCCCGCGGTATCAGCAAGGACGAGATCAAAGACGTCGAGGAACTGGCGACCCCGCGCACTCCTGTCATCTACGAGGTGGTGCGCCGTCTCGGCGACGAAGAAATGGAGCGCCCTCTGACCTCGTTGTGGTGGTCGGGGGTCGCAGCGGGACTGTCGATCAGTTTCTCATTATTGACGCAAGCGATCCTGCAAACGCATTTGCCCGACGCACCCTGGCAACCGCTCCTCACGAGCTTTGGCTACTGCGTCGGGTTCATCATGGCGGTGCTGTCGCGCCAGCAATTGTTCACGGAGAGCACGATCACCGCCGTCTTGCCGGTCGCGGCCAATGCCACCTGGGAAAATATCGGGCGCATGGCACGGCTCTGGGCAATCGTGCTCGCAGCGAATCTCGCGGGCACGTTGTTCGCGGCGCTGTTCTGCACTTTCACACCTGTGCTCCCGGCACAGCTTTACGACGGTATGCTGACCGTCAGCCGCGATCTGCTTGACTTCAGTTGGTGGGACATGGTCTTCCGCGCGATCGCCGCGGGATTCCTGATGGCCGCCATGGTCTGGTTGATGCCGGGCGCCGAACGCACCCAATTCCACATCATCACGCTCATGACATGGCTAATCGCCATTGGTGGGTTCACCCATATCGTTGCCGGAAGCATGGAGGCTTATCTCCTGGTTCTCGCAGGGGACTGGACGTGGTCGCAGATGATCAGCGATTTTATGGTGCCGGTGCTGATCGGCAATATAACCGGCGGGACTGCGCTATTCGCCCTCATCGCTTATGCGCAGGTGATGAGCGAGATCTAGGATCAGCAATTAAAGTCATACATTAACTTGAAAAAACGCTCCTAAATGAAAGCGCTTAAGGTAGAGGACGTCGGCTACTGGTTGATGCAGGTGCCGACATAGGTGCCGCGGTCGCCCGCGGCCTGTCCATAGACACCAGCCTGATGGGCGCAGCGTGCCGCTCGATCCTGATAGGTCTCGCGGCCTCCCGGTCCGGCCCCCGGTAGTGTTGGCAGATTCGGCAATACGCGACCCGTTTGTGGCACGACAATCGGCGGCGGAGTTGTCGCGTTGGGGAATGGCACGGTCCTCGATTTCGGAATCGTCACGTGCTTCACGGTGCCACGCGGGGATTTATATTTCGGCGCCAGCCATGGCTCCGGTTGCTCCCGCTTGGACCCTTTTTCCGGCACCATGATGCTGTAGTCATCCCGCATGATGTCGTAGCTATTGGCAGTTTGCGCGCACACAGGCGCAGCCAGCAGCGCCGACAAAAAAAGCAGCAGCAGTATGGAAGGTTTGCGCATTGGTCCTCTCAGATAGGAGCCCCGCGGCAGACGCGCTACTCTTCCGGCGCGTCTTCGATCGGATCGTAACGCTTGGCATCAAAGCCAAGCAAATTCCATGACTGCTGCATGTGCGCCGGTAACGGCGCCGAAACGTCGATCACCCCGCCTCGAGGGTGCGGTACCGCGATACGGCGTGCGAGCAAATGCAATTTCTCCTGTATTCCTCCGGGCACCTGCCAATTTTCCTTATTGAAATATTTCGGATCACCGACGATCGGGTGGCCGATGTGCGCCATGTGTGCGCGCAATTGATGGGTGCGCCCGGTGACCGGCTTGAGCGACAACCAGGCCAGTTGGTGCGCCGCCGTCTCCACCACCGCGTAATACGTCACCGCGTGCACCGCATCTTTCTCGCCGTGTTTGGCGATGCGCATGAACGAATCTTCCTCAACCTCCTGCTTGGCGAGATACGTGGAGATGCGGCCCTGCGCCGGTTTGGGCACTCCTACGACCAGGGCCCAATAGATCTTGCGCGCCGAGCGCGAGCGGAAGGTTTTGGCCAGCGCCGCTGCGGCAAAACGGGACTTGGCCACCAGCAGGCAACCGGCGGTATCTTTGTCCAACCTGTGCACGAGCCGAGGGCGTTGGCCATCTGGTGAGCGAAATGCGCCAAGCATGCCATCGATATGACGCGTCGTGCCGGAGCCACCCTGCACGGCAAGGCCCATCGGCTTGTTGAGCACCAGCACGTCGGCGTCTTCGTAGAGCGTGATTGATTTGAGAAAGGCGCGATCCTTCTGCGCGACCGGTGCATCATCGCGCGGAGCCGGCGGCTCGAGCTTTAGCGGCGGGATGCGCACCGCCTGCCCGGCTTCCAGGCGCGCCTTCGGCTGCGTGCGCTTACCGTTCACGCGCACCTCACCTTTGCGAATGATGCGCTGGATATGGCTAAATGACAGGCCCGGGAAACGCGCTTCGAAATACCGGTCGACGCGCATGCCGGACTCATCCGGCGCTACGGTGATGGTCTGCACCTTGTGGGCCACCTGCAACGCGTTCGATTCGCCATCCAGTGGCCGTGAACGATGGCCGACCGCGGGACGGGACAGAACGTCGTTCTTCGCGGCGTGCTCCGCCCGCGCCTCGGAGTGACGGGCTGGATGATGACGAGTTTGCCGCCGCTCATGCCGTGGCCCTGCCATCTGTCGACCACCGCCTGGCTGGCGAGGGCCGGAACGCCCACGACGGCTCATGATCCGCCCCGTTCCTTCCTCAGCTTCGCCCAGTACTCCAGCCGTTTCCGTATCTCGCGTTCGAATCCGCGTTCGGGCGGATCATAGAATTTTTGACGTTCGAGCGCGTCGGGGAAATAATTCTGCCCGGAGAAGGTTTCCTCAGCATTGTGATCGTAGGCATAGCCACGGCCGTAACCCTCTTCCTGCATCAATTTGGTCGGCGCATTGAGAATGTGCTTGGGCGGCACCAGCGAGCCCGCTTCCTTTGCCGTGCGCATGGCAGCGCCAAACGCGACGTACCCGGCGTTCGATTTAGGCGCGGTGGCGCAATAGATCACCGCCTGGGCGATCGCCAGTTCGCCCTCGGGCGAACCCAGGAAATCGTATGCTTCCTTGGCGGCGTTGGCGATCACCAACGCCTGCGGATCGGCGAGCCCGATGTCCTCGATGGCCATGCGCACGACGCGTCGCGCGATATAGAGCGGCGGTTCGCCGGCATCCAGCATACGGCAAAGATAGTAGAGTGCGGCGTCGGGATCGGAGCCTCGTACCGATTTATGCAAGGCAGAAATCAGATTGTAGTGACCATCCTGGCTCTTGTCGTAGATCGGCGCTCGGCGCTGCACGATCTCTTGCAATTTGGCGCTGTCGAAAACTTCGTCCTTGCGCGCCGCACGCCAGACCTCCTCAGCAAGTGTAAGCGCGGCTCGCCCGTCGCCGTCGGCCATACGCTTGAGAATCTCGCGCGCATCCGGGTCAAGCGGGAGCCGCCTGCGCTCGATCTCCTCAGCCCGCTTCAGCAGCTTCTCTATCGCTTCTTCGTCCAGAGACTTGAAAATCAACACACGTGCGCGTGACAGCAGCGGGGCGTTCAATTCGAAAGACGGATTTTCGGTGGTAGCGCCGACGAGGACGATGGTGCCGTCTTCCATGACTGGAAGGAAGCTGTCCTGCTGGGCGCGATTGAAGCGATGGATCTCATCAACAAACAGAAGTGTCCCTTGCCCCATTTCACGGCGCTGGCGCGCTTCTTCGAAAACCTTCTTGAGGTCAGCGACCCCGGTGAAGATCGCGGAAATCTGCTCGAAATGAAGATCGGTCGCCTGTGCGAGCAGTCGCGCGACTGTCGTCTTCCCGGTTCCGGGCGGGCCCCAGAACACCAAAGAGCCAAGCGAGCGGGTCGCCAGCATGCGCGTAAGTGCGCCATCCGGCCCGAGCAAATGAACCTGACCGACCACTTCGTCGAGCTTTTGCGGTCTGAGCTTATCAGGGAGCGGATGCGGCGCGTCTTTTTCGAAGCCTGCCGCAGCGAACAGGCTTGGACCGCTCTCTTTGGCTCGCGGCGTCATCCGCTGAAAACCGCGGAAATCTTCTGCCCGCCGCGCAGGATAATAATGCGCCAGCTCCGGTTAGGTGTGCTCGTCAAGCGCTCGAGGTCCCGCGTCTTGGCAATGCGCTCGCCGTTGACTTCTTCGATCACGTCGCCGCGCTGGAAGCCGAGATTGCTTGCATAGGAGCCGGAATCGACGTCGACGATGGCCACACCCTGATCGACATTCTGCAGTTGCAATTCGTCGGCAAGCGCAGGCGAAAGGTTCGCGATCTTTACGCCCGAAAAAGGCGAACGGGATCGGATCACGATTTCTTCGCGGGGCATTTCCGGCGCACTTTGCAAGGCGACCGTTGCCGTCTGCTCGCGCCCCGCCCGCAGTAATCCGAGACGAGCACTCCCGCCGAGCGATTTCGTAGCGAAACGATAATCGAAAGCGTTGGGGTCATCGACGTCCTGCCCGTCAACCGAGACGATCAAATCGCCTGCCTTGAGCCCGGCGCGCGCCGCCGGACTGTTCGCGTTCACATTAGCGACCAATGCGCCGGTCGGACGCTTGAGACCCATGCTGTCCGCTATTTCGGCCGTGACCGCCTGCAATTTGGCACCAAGCCATGGCCGCACCACTGCGCTGCCGCCCGTTTTGGCAGAGGCCACCACCACCCGCACCATGTTGGCAGGAATGGCGAAGCCCACCCCTTGCGAGCCGCCCGAGCGCGAGAAGATCGCGGTGTTGATGCCTATCAACTTACCGGTCAAATCGACGAGCGCACCGCCAGAATTGCCTGGATTGATGGCGGCATCGGTCTGGATGAAGAAGCGGTAGTCGGAAATTCCCACTTGGGTGCGCGCCAGCGCCGATACAATCCCGTGGGTTACAGTCTGGCCTACACCAAATGGATTTCCGATGGCGAGGACTACGTCGCCGACCTGCAATGCATCCGAATCGGCAAAGTCGAGGACGGGAAATTTCTCGCGCCCATTTTTGATACGAAGCACTGCAAGATCAGTGCGCGGGTCCTTGAGCACCAGCGTCGCCTCGAACTCGCGCTTGTCGGCAAGTGAGACTTTTACTTCGTCTGCGCCTTCGATGACGTGATTGTTCGTTACAACCAGACCAGCGGCGTCGATGATCACGCCCGAGCCCAGTGATCGCTGCAGTTGGTTGCCACCGCCGCCCGGCACACCAAAGAACCGGCGGAAGATTGGATCGTCCAGCAGCGGATTGCGATTCTGCACCATCTTGGCGGCATAAACGTTGACCACGGCCGGCGCCACGTGCTGGACCACCGGCGAGTAAGACAGCCGAAGCTCCGGTTGCGTCGGAAGCCGCCGCTCTTGTGCTGCGGCGACCCCGGCAAACGTGATGCCGGCGATCAGGATGGCCGTCAGTGCTTTAAGGCGCATAGGTTCAAATCCCGGCTAATTGGCCGAGATATAGGCCTCTATCGGGCCTAAATGAAGGCCACTGCATCGCATTCCCACCCGCACGGTAAAGCGCTTATTCCACCGGCGGCACGGTTCGCAGATAGGCCACAACGGCGTCGAGATCATCTGGCGTCAATGTTGCGTAGTATTGATAGCCCATCGGCGGCTTGAGCTTACTGCCATCCTTGCTGATGCCTGCAGTGATCGCGCGCTTGATGTCATCGTCGGTCCAGGCACTGATGCCTTTCGCCTTGCTCGAGGTGATGTTGCGCGAAACGGAGACGCCCCACGGGCCCGGAAATTCAAAGCCACCGGCGCCCAGGCGACTGCCCCATAGGCGCACACCCTTCTCCATCGGAGTATGGCACTCCATGCAATGCGCGATGGTGACGAGGTAGAACCCCTTCTTGAGCTTGTCGCTCATCATGCCTTCGGTGAACGGCTTTTCGCCGCCGGGGATCACGTGCTCAAGTTGCGGCATTTTGTAGACCGGTTCCGCCACCTTGTTGCTCACCGGCTTGAGCGTGCGCAAATAGGCAACAACAGCATCGAGATCGCGGTCGGTCATAATGTGATAAAAGCCGGTCGGCATGATCATCGCTACGTGCACGCCGTTCGGCCGTATGCCGGAGCGCATGACGGTTTTGATCTGCGCATCGGTCCAGCTGCCGATGCCGGTGTCCTTGTCCGGTGTGATATTCGGCGCGGTCACTTTGAACGGCGGTTCATCCCAGGACAGGCCGCCAGAGTAATCCTTGCCGGCGACTGCCGCGGGCGGGCCTTTCGGCGAGTGGCAATTTGCGCATGTCAGAATGCCGTTCGCGAGATAATCGCCACGTTTGACCAGATCAGTTTGCGCGGATTGCGCACTAGCCACGCTCGCCAGCGCGGTTGCAAATAATGCTGCCAGCAATGCTATCCAGATTGCCATGATATCCCCCCGCCTCGCCGAATTATATCGCTGTTGGGCGGGATCATAACCGCCCGAAGCAATCCGGCAAACAAAAAGGGCAGCAGAGACTGCCGCCCTTTTTTGAAACACGATTGTGAAGGTCAGGCCGCCGCGGTCGCTTCTTCCTCGACCTTCTTCTCTTGCACTGGGCCGGAATCCTTACCCTTGGCCTCCATGTCGCGGTCGACAAATTCGATCACTGCCTTGGCTGCATTGTCGCCGTAACGGAAGCCGGCCTTCATGATCCGAGTATAGCCGCCATCCCGCTCCTTGTAGCGCGGACCGATGACATCAAAGAGTTTCTTCACTTGCGTGACATCGCGGATTTCCGCCACCGCCTGCCGGCGGGCATGCAGCCCGCCTTTTTTTGCGAGCGTCACCAGCTTTTCGACAATCGGACGTAGTTCTTTCGCTTTCGGAAGCGTGGTGATGATTTGCTCGTGCTTGATCAGCGATGCGGCCATATTCGCGAACATGGCCTTGCGATGTTCGGCCGTACGGTTGAGCTTGCGGTGAACCTTGCCGTGACGCATCGCGTTACCCCTTCATTCCGTTTTAGGCCGCGACGCGGCTCAGTAGTGATCCTCGAAGCGCTTGGCGAGTTCTTCGATATTCTCCGGCGGCCAGCCCGGCACTTCCATGCCGAGGTGCAGGCCCATCTGCGCCAGCACTTCCTTGATCTCATTGAGCGACTTGCGCCCGAAGTTCGGCGTGCGCAGCATTTCCGCCTCGCTCTTCTGCACGAGGTCCCCGATGTAAACGATGTTGTCGTTCTTCAGGCAGTTGGCCGACCGCACCGATAATTCGAGTTCGTCCACTTTCTTGAGGAAGGCCGGATTGAATGCAAGATCCGGAATGGTCTCGGCGGCCTGCTCCTTGCGCGGCTCCTCGAAATTCACGAACACATTGAGCTGGTCTTGCAGGATGCGTGCGGCGTATGCGAGTGAATCCTCGGGAGACACGGCGCCATTGGTCTCGATTGTCATGGTCAGCTTATCGTAGTCGAGAATCTGGCCTTCGCGGGTGTTCTCAACCTTGTAGGAAACCTTGCGCACCGGCGAATAAAGGCTGTCGACCGGGATCAGGCCGATCGGCGCGTCCTCGGGACGGTTACGCTCCGCCGGCACATAGCCCTTGCCGGTGTTGACGGTGAACTCCATACGAATCTCGGCGCCTTCGTCGAGCGTGCAGAGCACAAGGTCAGGGTTGAGAACGACGACGTCGCCGACCGTCTGGATGTCGCCCGCGGTGACCGTACCGGGACCCTGCTTCTTGACGACCATCCGCTTGGGACCTTCGCCTTGCATCTTGATGGCGATGTCCTTGATGTTGAGCACCATATCGGTGACATCCTCGCGCACACCGGCGATCGAGGAGAATTCGTGCAGCACGCCATCGATGTGCACCGACTGCACGGCGGAGCCTTGCAGCGAGGACAACAGAATGCGGCGCAGCGCGTTGCCGAGCGTGACGCCGAACCCGCGTTCGAGCGGCTCGGCGATCACCGTCGCAATCCGCGCGGCGTCACTGCCCGCGGAGACCTGGAGTTTGTTCGGTCTGATCAGTTCCTGCCAATTCTTCTGGATCACATCTTCACCTTTTCAGCGGCGCGGCCTTGTCGCGCCTCGCGCACCCCACCCGCCGTGTGGGGAAAATTTCGGCGGTAGTACGCGCGCGGGACACTTGGGACCCGCACGAAGAAACAATCACACCCGACGACGCTTTCGCGGTCGGCAACCGTTATGCGGAATCGTTGTCACGTCGCGGATCGAGGTAATTGTGAACCCGGCCGCCTGCAGCGAGCGCAGCGCCGACTCGCGCCCCGAACCCGGCCCCGACACCTCGACTTCGAGAGTGCGCATGCCGTGCTCTTGCGCCTTCTTGGCGGCGTCTTCGGCAGCGACCTGCGCGGCGTAGGGCGTCGATTTGCGCGAACCCTTGAAACCCATGGTCCCGGCCGATGACCAGGCGATGGTGTTGCCCTGCGCATCAGTGATGGTGATCATAGTGTTGTTGAACGAGGCCGCGACATGCGCGACGCCCGAGGCGATGTTCTTTCGTTCGCGCCGTCGGACGCGGGTGGCTTCCTTACCCATTCTCAATCCTTTCGCGCCCGTGCGCCGTCATCGGCGCGGGGCTTATCCTGTTATCAAGTCGGCCCCGGGGTCTTCTTTTTGCCGGCGATAGTCTTGGCCGGGCCCTTGCGGGTCCGCGCGTTGGTGTGGGTGCGCTGACCACGAACCGGGAGGCCCTTGCGGTGACGCAGGCCGCGATAGCAGCCGAGATCCATCAGCCGTTTGATGTTCAACTGGACTTCGCGCCGAAGATCACCCTCGACCATATAATCGCGGTCGATGAGCTCACGGATCTGCAGCACCTCGGCGTCAGTCAGCTGCGACACCCGTCGCTCCGGCGGCAGATTAACCTTCCCCACGATATCCTGAGCAATCTTGGGCCCGATGCCATGGATATACTGCAGCGCGATCACCACGCGCTTGTTGGTCGGTAGATTGACGCCCGCGATACGAGCCACTTAGTTTCTCCTATATCGACCGGTGGCGCGGAACGCGCCGGATTCTCGTGTCCCTGGAAGGGGATAGCGCAAAGCGTAACACGACGCCCGTCCCCGCCTTATTGGGGCCCGGCATCGCATCAAACTCCTGAATGTGCAGCTTATTAAGGGATTCATCACGCCTTCGTCAACTCCGCCGGGTACGCTTTTTGCGCTGTCCCGGCTTGTTTTTGCGCTTGGCCGCTGCTGAACGTTTCCGACGAGGCGCGCCCTTACGGACCGTCCGCTTTGTCGTCCCGGCCGCTTTGACCTTCCGGCGGCGCGAACCGGCCTTGGGCGCCCTGGCAGAGCCCAAAAGCCGGTCAATAGCCGCCGTCACCTCATCGATCGAGGCCATACCGTCAACGCTTCTGAGCGGGCCCCTGTTCGCATAGTAATCAACCAGCGGCGCGGTCTGTGCCCGGTAGGCAGACAGCCGGCCTTTGAGCACCTCTGGTGTGTCGTCCGCACGCACTTTCTCGCCGCGAGCGAGCATCTCGGCCACACGCTTTTCGATGCGCCTAAGCAGGATGCCCTCGTCCACCTTCAACTCAATGACCCCGTCGAGTTTGAGGCCCCGGTCGGCCAACAAACGGTCGAGCGCTTGGGCCTGCGGCACCGTGCGCGGAAAACCGTCAAGTACAAAGCCGCGTTTGGCGTCAGGTTGATCGATGCGATCGGCGATGATCGCTATTACGACCTCATCGGGGACCAACTCGCCTCTTTCCATTATGGTTTTGGCGCGCAGGCCCACCGCCGTTCCAGCCGCGACGGCGGCGCGCAGCATGTCGCCGGTCGAGAGCTGGACAATTCCGTGTTTGACTATCAGCCGCTGCGCTTGTGTGCCCTTCCCCGCCCCCGGCGGGCCGAGCAGGATCAGTCTCATCGCGTGCGACCTCGCAGCTTCGAACGCTTGATCAGTCCTTCATATTGGTGCGCGAGAAGATAACCCTGGATCTGCGCCACGGTATCCATCGTGACGCTGACCACGATCAGCAGCGACGTGCCGCCGAAATAGAATGGCACCGCCGCATAAGAAATCAGGATTTCCGGAATGAGGCAGACGATGGCGAGATAAAGCGCCCCAACGACGGTAATACGCGAGAGCACGTAGTCAATGTATTCGGCGGTGCGCTCGCCTGGCCGGATGCCTGGAATGAAGCCCCCGTGCTTCTTCAGATTGTCCGCAGTCTCCGTCGGATTGAACACAACCGCAGTGTAAAAGAAGGCGAAGAATACGATGAGCGCGATGTAGAGAATGAGGAAGAGCGGTCGGCCATGACCAAGAAGCGTTGTGACCGTCGTAAGCCAACCCGGCCCTTGCCCGGCATTGAAGTTTGCGACGGTAGTCGGCAGCAGTAGCAGGGAAGACGCAAAAATCGGCGGGATCACGCCGGAAGTGTTCAGCTTGAGTGGCAAGTGCGAGGATTGGCCCTCGAACATGCGGTTGCCCACTTGACGCTTCGGATATTGGATCAGAAGGCGACGCTGTGCGCGCTCCATGAAAACGATGAAGGCAATAACGCCGACCGCCATCACAATCACGGCGAGGATCAGTCCGGTTGACAATGCGCCCTGGCGGCCAAGCTCTAAAGTACCGGCGATTGCTGACGGCAATTGAGCCACGATTCCGGACAAGATGATCAGCGAGATGCCATTGCCGATGCCGCGCGACGTGATCTGCTCGCCCAGCCACATCAGGAACATTGTTCCGCCCGTCAGCGTGATGGTCGTGGACATGAGGAAGAAGATGCCGGGGCTGCTAACCACGCTTCCAGTACCTTCCAGGCCGACCCCGATACCGTAGGCCTGAAATGCTGCCAGAAACACGGTGAGATACCGTGTGTACTGGTTCATGATCTTGCGGCCCTGCTCGCCTTCTTTTTTGAGCGCTTCAAGTGTCGGCGAAACCGTCGTCATCAGCTGAATGATGATCGAGGCCGAGATGTACGGCATGATGTTAAGCGCGAAGATCGCCATCCGATGGATGCCACCACCGGAGAACATGTTGAACATGCCAAGAATGCCGCCGGCCTGAGTATTGAAGATCTGTTCCCACGCGTTGGGATCAATACCGGGCAGCGGTATGTATGTGCCGAGGCGATAGACCAGCAACGCGCCGACCGTGAACCAGATACGTTTCTTGAGCTCCTCCGCCTTGGCGAGCGCCGAGAAATTGAGATTGGCTGCCAGTTGTTCCGCTGCCGAAACCATCAGTCGCTCCTGCCGCCCCCAATTACTTCACCGCGTCGCCTCGCAGTCCGCCCTTTAAATAGGCAAGACTTCCCGAACTTGAAGCCGGCGGAATGGCCGCCGCTATTCGGCTTTCGAAGCCTCGCCTTCGGCCTCTGCCTTGGGTTTGCCACCCTTTGGCTTGTCGCCGCCCTTGGTAGCTTCCAACGCCTTGCGCTTGTTCTTGCCCTTCGGCTCGGCGTCTTCTTCCTTTGCCGGCGCGAGAATCTTCACGGTACCACCGGCCTTCTCTACCGCCGCAATCGCGGATTTCGAGGCACGCCAGACGGAAAATTCGATTTTGCTCTTGAACTCGCCTTCGCCGAGGAGCTTCACGCCGCCCTTCTGGCGCCGCATCAAGCCGGCCTTGACCATGACGGCGGCATCGACGGGTGCCTTGGCATCGATGAGGCCGGCGTCAATTGCGGCTTGTACTTTGCCAAGATTGATTTCGTTGAGCTTGACCGCAAATGGTGTGTTGCGGAACCCGCGCTTTGGCAGGCGCCGATGCAGTGGCATCTGCCCGCCTTCGAAGCCCTTGATTCTCACGCCGGATCGCGCGGTCTGGCCCTTGCCGCCACGGCCGCCGGTCTTACCCATGCCCGAGCCGATGCCACGGCCGATGCGCATCCGCTTTTTGCGCGCACCCGGTTTGTCGGCAATCTGGTTGAGTTTCATCGTACCGTCCTCTTACTTCTACTTCGCGGCGCCGACCACGCGCACCAAATGCTGCACCTTGCGGATCATGCCGCGGGTTGCCGGCGTATCCGGAAGGTCACGCATGCGGCCGATTTTATTGAGGCCCAGCCCGATCAGTGTCGCGCGCTGATCATGATGGCGCCGCTGAGGGCTACCTACTTGCTCGACCTTGATCGTCTTATGTGCCTGCGCCATGCGCTAAATTCCTCAATCGGCCGCTGCTTCCGCATCGCCTTCGCGGCGGCGCGACTGCAAGGTTGAAACCTTGATGTTGCGGCGGGCTGCAACGGAGCGCGGCGAATCCTGATGTTTGAGCGCATCGAAGGTCGCGCGCACCACATTGTATGGGTTCGATGAGCCGAGCGATTTCGCCACAACGTCCTGCATACCGAGAGTCTCGAACACCGCGCGCATCGGGCCACCGGCGATAATGCCGGTGCCGGGAGGCGCAGCGCGCAAGAACACCTTGCCAGCGCCGTGCCGGCCAAGCACGTCATGATGCAGCGTACGGCCTTCACGCAGCGGGACGCGCGTCAGACCCCGCTTGGCGGCATCGGTCGCTTTGCGGATCGCCTCCGGCACCTCGCGCGCCTTGCCGTGGCCAAAGCCAACCCGACCCTTCTGGTCGCCCACCACTACAAGCGCGGCAAAGCCAAAACGGCGGCCACCCTTTACCACCTTTGCCACGCGATTGATGTGCACCAGCTTGTCGGTGAACTCGCTGTCGCGCTCTTCGCGGTCGCGCCCGCCGCGCTCACGATCTCGTCGAGGTTCATGTGCCATGGTTGACCAATCCGTTAGAAGTTAAGGCCGCCTTCACGCGCCGCGTCTGCCAGCGCCTTGATGCGTCCGTGATAGAGATATCCACCGCGATCGAAAACGACGTCCTTGATGCCTTTTTCCTTGGCGCGCTCGGCGATCAGTTTGCCGACTGCTTTGGCCGCCGCAATATTGGCGCCCGACTTGGCGCCCTCACGCATCGTCTTCTCGATCGATGAGGCGGCTGCCAGAGTCGTGCCCTTCACATCGTCAATGAGCTGCGCATAGATGTGCTTGGATGACCGGAAAACCGACAGCCGTGTGCGCGTGCGCCCCGCAAGTTTGATCTTGCGTCGCACCGTCGCCGTCCGCCGCGCGGTCCGGTCACTTAATCTCGACATGGCGCGTCCTCTACTTCTTCTTGCCTTCCTTGCGGAAGATATATTCGTTCGCGTATTTCACACCCTTGCCTTTGTAGGGCTCGGGCGGACGGTAACCGCGGATCTCGGCAGCCACGTGGCCGACTTTCTGCTTGTCGATGCCGGTCACCACGATCTCGGTAGGCTTCGGCGTCGTAATCGCAATGCCTTCCGGGATCGGAAAATTCACGTCGTGCGAAAAGCCAAGCTGCAATTGCAGCGACTTACCCTGCACCGCGGCGCGGTAGCCGACACCGGTGATTTCCAGCTTCTCTTCAAATCCTTTGGTCACCCCGGCCATCAGATTGGCCACCAGCGTGCGCGACGTGCCCCACATCGAGCGCGCGCGCTTGCTTTCGCCGCGCGGTTCAAGCTTGATCGTGCCCTTGTCCATGGCGACCGAAACATCATCATGCACAACGACTTGAAGAGCGCCCTTCGGGCCCTTCACCTTGACGGTTTGTCCTTCCACGTTGGCAGTGACGCCTGTGGGAACCGCGACCGCTTTGTTGCCAATACGCGACATTAGAACACCGTACAGATGATTTCGCCGCCAACGTTGGCCTCGCGGGCATCATGGTCGGCCATCACGCCTTTTGGCGTTGACAAAATAGCGACGCCAAGGCCGTTATTGATGCGCGGCAAGTTGCGGACCGCCACATAGACGCGACGGCCCGGCTTGGAGATGCGTTCGATTTCGCGGATTACCGGCTCGCCATCAAAATATTTCAGCTCGATTTCAAGCTCGGACCGGCCGCTAGCGTGTGCCACGCTGGCGTAGCCGCGGATAAAACCTTCCGTCTTAAGCACTTCGAGCACGCGTTCGCGTTGCTTGGAACCCGGCATCGAGACCTTCGACTTGTTGCGCATCTGCGCGTTGCGAATACGCGCGATCATATCGCCGATCGGATCGTTCACTGCCATCGCGCCCTCCCTACCAGCTCGACTTCACAAGGCCCGGAATAAGGCCCTTGGAGCCAAGCTCGCGCAACGCGATACGGCTCAAGCGATGCTTGCGGTAATACGCGCGCGGGCGCCCGCTGAGCTCGCAGCGATTGCGTATGCGCGTCTTGGAGGAATTACGCGGCAATTCAGCCAGCTTCAGAGTAGCGGCGAAACGCTCTTCCATCGGCAGCTTCTTGTCGTGCGCGATCGTTTTGAGCTTTGTGCGCCGGTTGGCAAATTTCTTCGCCATCTTGCGCCGCCTGTTGTTCTTCTCAATCGAACTCTTCTTCGCCATACTTTCGCTCCTTGCGGTTCCGCGTATGAGGCCTGGCCTCACTGCCGGAACGGGAAGTTAAACGCGGTAAGCAGCGCACGCGCCTCATCGTCACTGCGGGCACTGGTACAAACGGTGATATCGAGACCCCAGGTATCGGTGACCTTGTCGAAATCGATCTCCGGGAACACGGTGTATTCCTTGATGCCGAGGCTGTAGTTGCCGCGGCCATCGAAGCTTTTCGGATTGAGGCCGCGGAAGTCGCGCACGCGCGGCAGCGCAATGTTCACCAGTCGGTCGATGAAGTCATACATGCGGGTTTTGCGCAGCGTGACCTTGCAACCGATGGCCTGGCCATCGCGCAGCTTATAGGTAGCGATTGACTTGCGCGACTTGGTGATCACCGCTTTCTGTCCGGCGATCAGCGCCAGATCACCGGCGGCATTGTCCACCTTCTTGCGGTCGGCAACACCCTCGCCGATGCCCATGTTGAGGACGACCTTCGTGATCGTGGGCACTTGCATTCGATTGGTGTAGCCGAACTTCTTGGACAGCTCGTCGCGTATCACCTGTTCGAAATGCGTCTTCAGTCGCGCGACATAGTCCGAGCGCTCGCGCGGCTTTTTCACCTTCGGGGCGCCGTCCTTGGCGCCTTTCGGTGCCTGCGGCAGCTTTTGCGGCTTCTTGGGCTCTTTGCCCTGCTGCTGGGTATCAGCCATCGATCTCGACTCCGGAACGCTTGGCAACGCGCACCTTTTTGCGGGCGTCGCCCGCGCCCACAAATTTGAACCCGACGCGGGTCGGCTTGCCGTCCTTGGGGTCGGCGACTGCCAGATTGGACAGGTGGACCGAGCTCTCCTTGGAGATGATGCCGCCCTCCTGCTGCGCCGTCTGGCGCTGGTGGCGCTTGACCATATGGATGCCGCGCACCAATGCACGGTCCTGATCAGGACGCACCTCGATCACTTCGCCGGTGCGGCCCTTGTCGCGGCCGGTAAGCACGATGACCTTGTCGCCCTTGCGGATTTTGGCGGCCATTACAGCACCTCCGGGGCAAGCGAAATGATCTTCATGTGATTTTTGGCACGCAGCTCGCGCGGCACCGGCCCGAAGATACGGGTGCCGACCGGCTCCATCTGCGGCGTGATCAAGACCGCCGCATTGCGATCGAAGCGAATGACGGAGCCGTCCGGACGTTTGATATCCTTGGAAATACGCACCACGACGGCCTTCATTACGTCGCCCTTCTTCACGCGGCCGCGCGGGATCGCCTCCTTCACCGAGACGACGATGACATCGCCGATGGTGGCGTACTTACGCTTGGAGCCGCCCAGCACCTTTATGCACATGACGCGACGCGCGCCGGAATTGTCCGCCACGTCGAGGTTAGTTTGCATCTGAATCATGATGCGGCTCTCATTGTCTGGTCGCGCATAACGCTCATTGAACTTTCTGCTTCTTCTCGCCCCGGATAACCGCCCAACGCTTGAGTTTGGAAATCGGGCGGCGCTCCTCGATCCAGACCAGGTCGCCAACCGAATAAGTGTTGGCCTCGTCGTGGGCGTGATATTTCTTCGAACGGCGAATGGTCTTTTTCATCGTCGGGTGCGTAAAACGACGGTCAACGCGCACGACCACGGTCTTATCCTGTTTGTCGCTCACGACAACGCCATGGAGCGTACGCTTCGGCATCTCGAACCCCTTATTCCTTCGACTTCGTCTTGGCGCGCGATTTCGGTTTCGCGGCGGCCTTCGGCTTGGTGGCTTTCGTCTTCTTTGCAGGTGGCGACGCAGCTCCGGCCTTTGGAGCCGGTTCAGGCGCCCCGACGCGCTTCTGCGCCGCAATGGTCTTCATCCGCGCGATGTCTCGCCGGATAGTACGCACGCGCGACGTGTTCTCGAGCTGACCGGTGGCGCGTTGGAAACGCAGATTGAACTGCTCTTTCTTCAGCTTGAGCACTTCGTCGTCGAGTTGATCGAGCGTCATTGCTCTTGCGTCGGCGGCTTTCATGGCGTCACTCGGCGATACGTTCAATGAAACGGGTCTTGACCGGCAATTTCGCTGCGGCGAGTGCCAGCGCTTCTTTGGCGACGGCGACAGGAATGCCATCGACCTCGAACAGGATGCGACCGGGCTTTACACGAACGACCCAAAGCTCGGGCGTCCCCTTGCCTTTGCCCATACGCACTTCGATTGGCTTCTTCGATACCGGTACATCCGGGAACACGCGGATCCATACCCGGCCGGACCGCTTCATGAAGCGCGTGAGCGCGCGGCGCGCAGCCTCGATCTGGCGTGCAGTAACGCGTTCGGGCTCTAGTGCCTTGAGGCCATATTGACCGAAGGCAAGCGTGTTGCCGCTGGTGGCGACACCGTGGATGCGGCCTTTGAACGCCTTACGAAACTTGGTGCGGATCGGTTGCAGCATGACTTAAACTCTGTTCGCCCCTCAGGCTGCGGTTTCACGGCGCGGACGACCGGTGTCGCCCTCGGCAAGCTTCTTGTCCTGCGCCATCGGATCGTGCTCGAGGATTTCGCCCTTGAAAATCCAGACTTTGACGCCGCAGGTGCCGTAGGTGGTGAATGCGGTTGCGACGCCGTAATCAACGTCGGCGCGAAGCGTGTGCAGCGGCACACGGCCTTCGCGATACCACTCCATGCGCGCGATTTCTGCGCCGCCGAGCCGGCCGGAGCAGTTGATACGGATGCCCTCGGCCCCTAGGCGCATCGCGGATTGCACCGCGCGCTTCATGGCGCGGCGAAATGCGACGCGGCGTTCAAGCTGTTGGGCGATCGATTCGGCGACGAGCTGGGCATCAAGCTCGGGCTTGCGGATTTCGACGATGTTGATGACGACATCGCTGTCGGTGAGTTTGGCAACCGACTTGCGCAGTTTCTCGATGTCGGCACCTTTCTTCCCAATCACCACACCCGGACGGGCCGAATGGATAGTGACCCGGCACTTCTTGTGCGGGCGTTCGATCACAATGTGCGACACCGCCGCCTGCTTAAGCTGCTTCATCAGCTCTTTGCGGATCTTGATGTCCTCGTGCAGGAGAGAACCGTATTCCGCCTTGCCAGCGAACCATCGCGAATCCCAGGTGCGGTTGATGCCGAGGCGCAGCCCGATTGGATTGACTTTCTGACCCATCGCTTACTCCTCAGGCTTGTGCCCGCGCCTCGACCTGACGCACCACGATGGTCAGGTGAGAAAACGGCTTAAGAATGCGTCCGACACGACCGCGGCCGCGCGGGGTGAAGCGCTTGATCACCAGCGCCTTGCCGACATGGGCCTCGGCGACAACGAGATCGTCGACGTCGAGGTCGTGATTGTTTTCGGCGTTGGCGATCGCCGATTCCAGGCACTTGCGCACGTCCTTGGCGATTCGCTTGTGCGAAAACTCAAGATCGGCGAGCGCGCTCGCAACCTTTTTGCCGCGGATCAGTTGTGCGACGAGATTGAGCTTCTGCGGAGAAATCCGCAGCATCTTGCTCACCGCCTTGGCCTCGTTTTCACCGAGGTCTCGCTCGCGTTGGCGCTTGCCCATGACGTTACTCTTTATCCCTTAGCTTGCCGCCGGCGCCGCCGGTGCAGCCGCCGGTGCCGGCGCAGCACCCGGCGCAGCAGGCACGCCCGCGCGCTTGGCTTTGCGATCAGACGAATGCCCGTAGAACATTCGGGTCGGCGCAAACTCTCCGAACTTGTGACCGACCATTTCCTCGTTCACCATGACGGGAATGTGCTTCTGGCCGTTGTAGACGCCGAAATTCAGCCCGACGAATTGCGGCAAAATGGTCGAGCGCCGGCTCCATATCTTGATCATCTCGTGGCGCCCCGACGAGCGCGCGGCCTCTGCCTTGCGCAGCAAATACCCGTCGACAAAGGGGCCTTTCCAAACTGAACGCGTCATAGCTCTTATCCTTATTGCTGCTTCTTCTTGCGATCATGCCGGCTCGCAACGATGAAGCGTTCGGTGCGCTTATTCTTGCGGGTCTTCTTGCCTTTTGTCGGGAAGCCCCACGGCGTAACCCAGAGCTGGCCGCCCTTGGTGCGGCCACCGTGCGGGTGGTCGACCGGATTCATTGTTATGCCGCGGTTGTGCGGCATACGGCCCTTCCACCGTTGACGTCCGGCTTTGCCGATCGTCGTATTCATGTTGTCTGGATTGGACACAGCGCCGACTGTCGCCATACAGCGGCCATGCACAAGCCGTTGCTCGGTCGTGCTCAGTCGCAGGATGACATAATCCTGGTCGCGGCCGACGATCTGCACGTAGCTGCCGGCCGAACGCGCGAGCTGCCCGCCCTTTCCGATCTTGAGCTCGACATTGTGCACGATTGTGCCGACCGGAATATTGGCGAGCGGCATGGCGTTGCCGGGCTTCACGTCAGCATGCTCGGATGCGATCACGGTGTCGCCGGCAGCAAGACGCTGCGGCGCCAAAATATAGGCGAGTTCGCCGTCCTGGTACTTGATCAGCGCGATAAACCCGGTGCGGTTCGGATCGTATTCCAGGCGCTCGACAGTCGCGGGCACGTCAAATTTCGTGCGGCGGAAGTCAATCCGGCGATAGGCCTGCTTGTGACCGCCGCCGCGGAATCGCGAAGTGATGCGGCCGTTATTATTGCGGCCGCCGGTCGAATGCTGGCCTTCAGTCAACGACTTCACCGGCGCGCCCTTGTACAGCGATGAACGATCGATGTTGACCAGTTGGCGCTGGCCAGGCGTGGTCGGATTGTAGGTTTTTAATGCCATCGCAACACTCCTTACAATCCCGTGGTCACGTCGATCCTGTGACCCTCTTCGAGCGTCACAATCGCGCGCTTCACGTCGGACTGCTGCCCGATCCTGTTGCGGAACACTTTCAACTTACCCGGTCGCGTAAGCGTGTTGACTTTTTTCACCTTGACGTCGAACAGCTTCTCGACCGCTTCCTTGATTTGCAGCTTGGTGGCGTGCTTGGCCACCTTGAACATGACCTTGTTGTGCTCGGATGCCATTGTTGCCTTTTCGGTGATCACCGGGGCAATGATGACGTCGTAATGGCGCGGATCGCTGGTGCTCATTTGAATCGCGCCTCCAGCGCATCGAGTGCGGCCTTGGTGAGCACAAGAGTCTTGCGCCGCAAGATGTCGTAGACATTGATGCCCTGCACCGGCAGGACATCGATATTTGGGATATTGCGCGCCGCAGAGCGGAAGTTGGCTTCGATCTCGGCGCCATCGATGATCAGCGCGTTCTCGAGTCCCAGCTTGCCGAACTGTTTAGCTAAGCCTTTGGTCTTGGCGTCCTTGAGCGTCGCACTCTCGAGCACAATGATGCCGCCGTCTTTGGCCTTCGACGACAGTGCGTGCTTGAGCGCGAGCGCGCGCACCTTCTTCGGAAGATCGATAGCGTGGCTGCGCACCACGGGGCCGAAAGCACGGCCACCACCGCGGAACTGGGGCACGCGCGCGGAGCCGTGACGCGCCCCGCCGGTTCCCTTCTGCGCATACATCTTCTTGCCGGTGCGCCAGATCTCGCTCCGGTCCTTGGTCTTGTGAGTACCGCGTTGACGTTTGGCGAGCTGCCAATTGACGCAGCGCTGGATGATATCGGTGCGCGGCTCGAGGCCGAAAATCGCATCCGATAACGTGGCCTTGCCGGCTTCTTTGCCGTCGAGGGCGACGATCTTAAGCTCCATCACTCGCCCTCCTTCTTTTTCTTCGTGCTCCTCGCAGCAGCGGCGGCCTTGTCAGCAGCCTTAGCGGCCTGATCAGCGGCTTTGGCTGCCTGCGTTGCAGCCTTTGCTGCCTGATCTGCAGCGGCAGCGGCCTTCTCCACCGCCTGCTCTGCCTTGGGGGCTTGCTCCGACACCGGCCTAGGCTGCTCCGGTTCAGTCTTGGCGCCTTTATCAGGCTTGGCTTCCGCCGTTTCGGTCACACGGAATTTGCCGGGCTTCGGCACTTCCTTGGGCAGTGTCTTCTTCACGGCATCGCGAACGGTGACCCAACCGCTCTTGGCGCCCGGCACTGCCCCCTCAACCAGGATGAGGCCGCGCTCCACATCTGTCTGCACAACCTTGAGATTGAGCGTGGTGACGCGCTCGACACCAAGATGGCCAGGCATCTTCTTGTTCTTGAAGGTCTTGCCCGGATCCTGACGGCCGCCGGTGCCGCCAATCGACCGGTGTGAAATCGAAACGCCATGCGAGGCGCGCAGCCCCGCAAAATTCCAGCGCTTCATGCCACCGGCAAAGCCCTTTCCGATTGTGATGCCGCAGACATCGACAAACTGGCCCGGGATAAAGTGATCGGCGGTGATTTCGGCACCAACCGGGATCAGCGCATCCTCGGTCACACGGAATTCCGCGAGTTTGCGCTTGGGTTCAACGTTTTGCTTGCCGAAATAGCCACGGTCGGCCTTGCTCATGTTATTGGCGCGGCGGGCGCCCGAACCGAGCTGCAGCGCCACATAGCCATTTTTATCCTTGGTGCGGTGAGCGACCACCTGGCACTGCGCGAGGCGCAGCACCGTCACCGGCACGTGCTCGCCGGCTTCGGTGAACACCCGGGTCATTCCGACCTTCTGTGCGACTACGCCCGAACGCATTGCTAATCCCACCCCGGCCTTACAGCTTGATCTCGACGTCAACGCCGGCAGCGAGGTCGAGCTTCATCAGCGCGTCCACCGTCTGTGGCGTCGGATCGACAATATCCAAGAGGCGCTTGTGCGTGCGCATCTCGAATTGTTCGCGGCTCTTCTTGTCGACGTGCGGCGAGCGGTTCACCGTAAACTTCTCGATTCTCGTTGGCAGCGGAATCGGGCCGCGGACCTGCGCACCAGTGCGCTTGGCCGTATTCACGATCTCGCGTGTCGACGCATCGAGGATGCGGTGGTCGAACGCCTTGAGCCGGATCCGGATATTCTGGCCGTTCATTGTCGTTTCTCTCGTCCGTCGTGCCCGCCCGTCAGCCGGGCAACCACGGAATGCCTAATCCAAGTAAAGATGCGGATGGCCGGGACTGGCCCGGCCATCACGCCTCGACACATCACTCGATAATGCTCGCCACCACGCCGGCGCCGACGGTACGGCCACCCTCGCGAATGGCGAAGCGCAGTTTCTCCTCCATGGCGATCGGCACGATCAGGTGCACTTCCATCGCCACGTTGTCGCCCGGCATCACCATTTCCGTGCCTTGCGGCAGGTGCACCACGCCAGTCACGTCGGTAGTGCGAAAATAGAATTGCGGACGGTAGTTGGTGAAAAACGGAGTATGACGGCCGCCCTCTTCCTTGGTGAGGATGTAGGCTTCCGCCTTGAACTTCGTGTGCGGCTTGACCGAGCCTGGCTTGCACAAAACCTGGCCGCGCTCGACTTCCTCGCGCTTGGTGCCGCGCAGCAGGCAGCCGACGTTGTCACCGGCCTCGCCCTGATCGAGCAGCTTGCGGAACATCTCGACGCCGGTGACGACCGTCTTTTGGGTAGGCTTGATGCCGACGATCTCGACTTCCTCGCCGACCTTGATGATGCCGCGCTCGACGCGGCCGGTGCAGACAGTGCCGCGGCCGGAGATCGAGAACACGTCTTCCACCGGCATCAGGAACGGCTGGTCCTTCGGACGTTCGGGCTGCGGAATATACTCATCCACCGCCTTCATCAGCGCCAAGACCGACTCTTTACCGAGCTTCTCGTCGGTGCCCTCGAGTGCCTTGAGCGCCGAGCCCTTGATGATCGGGATTTTATCACCCGGGAAGTTGTACTTGGACAGCAGCTCGCGAACTTCAAGTTCGACCAGCTCGAGCAGCTCCGGATCATCGACCATGTCGACTTTGTTCATGTACACGACCAGCGCCGGCACGCCGACTTGACGGGCAAGCAGGATGTGCTCACGGGTCTGCGGCATCGGCCCATCGGCTGCGGAGACAACGAGGATGGCACCATCCATCTGGGCTGCGCCCGTGATCATGTTCTTCACGTAGTCGGCGTGGCCCGGGCAGTCGACGTGGGCATAGTGACGCTTGTCGGTCTGGTATTCGACGTGCGCGGTCGAGATAGTAATGCCGCGGGCCTTCTCTTCCGGCGCCTTGTCGATTTGATCATAGGCAGTGAAAGTGGCGCCGCCCTTTTCGGCCAGCACCTTGGTGATTGCCGCTGTCAGCGTCGTTTTGCCGTGGTCGACGTGACCGATCGTCCCGATATTGCAATGGGGCTTGGTCCGCTGGAATTTTTCTTTGGCCATGGAACTCTCCGTTCAGATCCTTCTGTTATCGTCGTTCCCGATCACGCGAATTTCTTCTGTACTTCGGCTGACACGTTCGCGGGCAGTTCCGAGTAGTGATCGAATTGCATTGTGAATGTGGCGCGGCCCTGAGACATGGACCGCAGATTGTTGACGTAACCGAACATATTCATCAGCGGCACCATCGCGTTGATCACGTTGGCGTTGCCGCGCATATCCTGACCCTGGATCTGCCCACGCCGCGAATTGAGATCGCCGATGACGGAGCCGGTGTAGTCCTCCGGTGTCACCACTTCGACCTTCATGATCGGCTCGAGCAGGACCGGCTTGGCCATCTGCAGCGCCTCCTTCAGGCACTGACGCGCGCAGATTTCGAAGGCGAGCGCCGAAGAATCGACGTCATGGTATTTGCCATCGATCAGCGTCACCTTGAGGTCCACGACCGGGAAGCCCGCCACCACACC
>DAHUXA010000001.1:0-16846 GCA_027307405.1 Hyphomicrobiales bacterium
CAGCGTCGAGCACTTCAAATTCGAAAAGCCCGGGTCCTGGAACGATCTCGCCGCGTACGGGCAAGCGGCCGGCACGCGTGACCAGATATCCACCAATGGTATCGACTTCCTCGGCCGCATCGCCGACGTCGAAGTCGTTGCCGACTGTGCCGACCACATCTTCTATCGTGGCGCGCGCGTCGGCGACGAATGAGCCATCGGGTTGTTGCGTCACCGCGGGCAACTCGTCTTCATCGTGCTCGTCGGCAATTTCACCGACGATCTGCTCGACAATGTCTTCGATCGATGCGAGGCCGTCGGTGCCCCCATATTCGTCGACAACCAGCGAGAGGTGAATGCGTGTGGCTTGCATTCGCGCCAACAGGTCTATGACCCGCATCGACGGCGGCACGAACAGGATTTCACGCACGATTCTGGTGACCGACAGGGGCATGGCGAGGTTGACGGCCTTGAGATCAAGGCCGGCAGGCAGCGGCTTCTTGCGCTTGGCGTTCTTCTCTGGATCGACGGCGGCGCGCGCAGTCATGAACGCGATGAGGTCGCGGATGTGCACCATGCCAATGGGATCGTCGAGCGTGTCGTTGTAGACGACAAGCCGCGAGTGTCCGGCCCCTTCGAATACGCGCACAAGTTCGCCGAGCTGGATGTCCTGCTGTACCGCGACGATGTCAGCGCGCGGGACCATGACGTCGCCGACACGCCGCTCGCGCAGGCCGAGGATGTTTTTGAGCATCCGGCTCTCTTCCGGCGAGAAGCCGGATTCACCGGGACTCATCGCATCGAGTATGTCCTTGAGGTCGGCGCGCATGGTTGTCGGCTTCCAGCCGAACAGCACACGCAGCGCGCGCGCGAACCAGCTTTCGCCGTTTTCGCGAGCCGGTGGGACCGGCACCGGCAAATTGCGCGGCTCGAATGGAGCGCCGCTTGGGCTCGAACCAGATGGATCGCTGTCGGGCATGGCGGTCAGGCGTCGCCAAGGTCACGCGAAAGATAGGGGTCGGGCATGTTCAAGTGCTTCATGATTTTACTCTCTAGCCCTTCCATCTCTTCGGCTTGGCTATCGGTTTGGTGATCGTACCCGATGAGGTGGAGAAAACCATGCACCGCGAGGTGGGCAAGGTGATGAAGGAAGATGCGGGCTTCATTGTCGCATTCCCGTTCGAGCGTCTCGTAGGCGATGACGATGTCGCCGAGCAAGCGCGCGCCTTCGCTGGTTTTGTTACCGGAGGCCGGGAACGACAGCACGTTGGTCGGCTGGTCAATTCCCCGCCAGTCGCGATTGAGCAGGCGAATCGCCGAATCGTCCGTGAGCACGATACTCACTTCACCGCCGGCTGTTGAGAGTGTGGAAGCCGCCGCAATGATTGCCTTTCGCACGGTTTGCGCGGCGAGGGGCTGCGCCTTCCAAAGCGGGGATTGCGTCTGAACGTCAATTTGCGGCGGGGATGCGCGCCGCTGCGGCATCGGCCTCATCCCTTGCCCTCGCGCGCCGGTACGCCGCGGTCATAAGCCTCAACAATTCGCGCCACCAGCTCGTGGCGAATGACGTCTTCGTGCGTAAAGGCGACATGGCCAACGCCTTCGATCCGCGCAAGCAACTTGACCGCCTCCGCCAATCCGGAGGTCTGGCCGTGCGGCAGATCGACCTGGCTCGGATCGCCCGTGACGATCATGCGGCTGTTCTCGCCCAGGCGCGTGAGAAACATCTTCATCTGCATCGAGGTCGTATTCTGCGCTTCGTCGAGAATAACAGCGGCGTTGGACAGCGTGCGCCCGCGCATGAAGGCGAGAGGCGCGATTTCAATCTCGCCTGCCTGTAAAGCACGCTCGACGATGCGGGCGTCCATCAAGTCATAAAGCGCGTCGTAAATTGGGCGCAGATAAGGATCGACTTTCTCACGCATGTCGCCGGGAAGGAAACCCAACCGCTCACCGGCCTCAACCGCCGGCCGCGAAAGGATGATGCGATCGACTTCTTTTCGCTCGAACATCTGGACTGCCTGCGCGACCGCAAGCCAGGTCTTGCCTGTACCAGCCGGCCCGGTTCCGAACACCAGCGCGTGGCGCTTGAGCGCGCGAATATAGGCGTCCTGTGCGGCCGTGCGGGCGCGCACCGGACGCTTGCGCAGATTGATTTCCTCGAAAGCAGGACGCGGAGCCGCCGGGTCATAGTCAAATAGTGAACCCTGCGCGATCGCCTGACGGATGGCGCCCTCGACGTCACCTTGGCTCAAATCATGGCCGCGCTTGAGTTGCTCATAGAGACCTTCCAGCACACGGCGCGCTTGCTCACAGGCGCCACGCGAGCCCTCGATGGTAACGTGATTGCCGCGTTGTTCTGCCACCACGCCAAGGCGACGTTCGATCAGCGCGAGATTCTGTCCATATTGTCCGAACAGAACTGAGGCAAGCTTGTTGTCCTCAAATGCGAGCACGGTCTGTGTGGTAGCCGTCTCCTCGGAGGCGGCGGCGGGCGGGATCACGGAATCCGGAGTGCGCAAGGGTTTTTCAAGCTCCTGCTGCGGCCAGCACCGGCGCGCGCGTTTCATCTGCGAGAGTGCCAAAAAGACTGTTGGTGCCGACCTCGGTAATGGTCACGCGTTTGATCGAACCGATCAACTCAGCCGGTGCCATGACCTGAACTGCCTGTAAATATGGGGAGCGGCCAACGAGCTGCCCAGGTAGTCTGCCGGGTTTCTCCAGCAGAACATCAATAGTCCGACCAGCAAAGCCGAGATTGAAATTTCGCTGATGGCGTGTGATCGCGGCCTGAAGCCGTTGCAAGCGCTCGGATTTTTCTTCCGGAGGGACCTGATGGTCCATCTCTGCTGCCGGCGTTCCGGGTCGTGGCGAGTACATGAACGAAAAAGCGCCGGCGAAACCAACTTCGTCTATCAGTGCAAGGCTGTCGCGGAGATCGGTTTCCGTCTCGCCGGGGAAACCCACGATGAAATCGGACGTGAAGGCAAGATCGGCGCGGCCGGCCCGCAGACGCGCAATCACATCAAGATAGTTCCTGCGCGTATGCTTTCGGTTCATCGCCGCGAGAATGCGGTCAGAACCGGACTGCACCGGCAAATGTACATACGGCATCAGCGCCGGCAGTTCGGCATGTGTCGCGACAAGATCGTCATCCATGTCGCGCGGATGGCTCGTGGTGTAACGCAAGCGCAGGATGCCGGGCACTTGCGCGAGGCGTCGCAGTAATTGTCCGAGCGTCGACGGCCGGCCACCAGACTCAAGCCCGTGATAGGCGTTCACATTCTGACCAATCAGCGTCACCTCACGCACGCCCGCTTCCGCCAGCCGCTCGACCTCTGCAACGATCTTTTCAACCGGTCGCGAAACTTCGACGCCGCGCGTATAGGGCACTACGCAGAATGTACAGAACTTGTCACATCCTTCCTGCACGGTGACAAAAGCGGAAATGCCGCGCTTGGCGATCACGTCTCGTTTGGGGGCGGCCAGAACATCGAATTTATCGTCGACCGGAAATTCGGTATCGACGACTTTCTGGCCACTTTGCGCACGCGCGACCATATCCGGCAAGCGATGATAATTTTGCGAGCCGACAACGAGATCGACTGTGCTGGCGCGGCGGATAATTTCTTTGCCCTCCGCCTGTGCGACGCAACCGGCCACTGCAATCATCATGTGGCGGCCGTCACGTGCCGCGGCTTCTTTCATCTCGCGGATACGGCCTATCTCTGAGTAGACCTTCTCCGCAGCTTTTTCGCGGATGTGGCAGGTGTTGAGGATGACGAGGTCAGCGTCCTCGGGACTCGCGGTCTCCGTGAACCCGGCGGGTGCCAGGGTGTCCGCCATACGATTGGAATCGTAGACGTTCATCTGGCAGCCGAAGGATTTGACGTGGACTTTGCGGGGTCTGCTCATGCCGTTTCGGTGCGAAGCCCGTCCAATCTAGCCTGTCGTGGAGGGATTTGTCCCATTGAACCATATATTTGATTTTACAACGATTTTAAGACTTGCCGGGCCTGACGCTAAAAAAAATTACAGGTTAGTCCGCAGGTTCGACGGCCAGCGGCCGCCCGCGCAGGGCAGCAGTCAGTTGTCGCCGCACCGCGCCTTCCAGCCGTTTGGTCACAGTTTTGCGATCGGTGTCACGGTCCACAGGTATGGGCTCGCCATAAGTGACCAAAGCATCGACTGCCCCCTGTTCGATGAGGGCCTTGATGTGGGGCATGAAGTCCAGATCGCCATACCAGGCAACCAAGGGGCGGTGTTGGCGTCCCATCGGAAGACCGTGTTGGCCGGTGTAGCAGATCGACATTGGCTGAATCAGGATGCCGTCACTGCCGCTGCTGGCGGCTTCTTCCACTGCGCCGAGCAATGCAGAGCGAAACGGCAACACGCGATTGCCGTCGCTCGATGTCCCTTCCGCGAACAGCACCACCGAGACGCCTCTTTCAATGCGCTTGACGATCTCGGCTACGGCATCGCCGGTCTGATGCCGCCTCGCGCGATCGACGAACACTGTCTGTTGCAGCTTGGCGGTGACACCGACCAGCGGCCAACTTGCAACTTCGCGCTTGGCGACAAAGGCGACCGGCGCGATTGAGCCGATCACGACGATGTCGGCCCACGAGATGTGGTTGGACACGAACAGTATCGCGCGGCTGCGAACCGGTGCGCCATTGACGCGCACGCGGATCCGCAAGAGGAAACACAGCACACGATAATAGTTCGAAGAGATAAAGCCCCAGCCGGGCAAATTCAATTTTCCGAGCAACCACTGAATTGAAATCAATAGCGGCGTCACGGTGAAGAAGAATGCCGCAATAAAGAGCGCGCGCGCCATCGGCGTCTAATCCACCGGGATCATCGCTAGCGCTTCTTTTCGTCGTTGAGCGGGACGGCGTAGAGCTCAAGCCGGTGATCGACGAGCTTATAGCCGAGTTTGCGCGCCACCTCGGCCTGCAGGCGTTCGATTTCCTCGGACTGAAATTCGATTACCTCGCCATTACGCAAATTGATCAGATGGTCGTGGTGAGCGTCCGGGCTGGTCTCGTAACGGGCGCGGCCGTCACGGAAATCATGCCGTTCGATGATCCCGGCATCCTCGAACAGGCGCATCGTGCGGTACACGGTCGAAATCGAGATGCGGTCGTCAACTTTGGCACAGCGCCGATAAAGCTCCTCAACGTCGGGATGATCGTCCGATTCTGCCAGCACGCGCGCGATGACACGACGCTGCTCAGTCATGCGCATCCCCTTGGCTGCACAGAGAGCCTCGATATTCTTTTTCTCGGCAATATTTTTGCCCGCAGTGGTCACGTCGCGTCTCGGTCGTCTGTTTGGTCCAGTATTAAAGGCATTCCTATCATATTGAGCCAGTCGGGTATGTGTCCATCGAACGATCAGGAAAGATCGCGCCGCAGCACCAGCGCGTCGGCGGCCTTGCCGCCGTGTCCCGGATAGTAGTTGGGGCGGCGCGACACTTCGTTAAAACCGGCACGCTGGTAAAGCCGAAGGGCCGGGTTGTTGCGCTCGTCGACCTCCAGGAAAACGGTACTCGCGCCGAGCCCGGCCAGCCGGCGCAAATGCAGATTGAGCAGTTGGCGTGCCAGGCCTAGGCCGCGCTGGCGCCGCGCTACCGCAACAGAAAGGATTTCAGCCTCGTCTTCGACCAGCCGCGACATGATGAAGCCAGCAAGCTTTGTGCCGATCAGCGCGCGGTGAGTGATGACGTGACGGTCAAGCAGCAGGCCTTCGACCTCCTGTTCGCTCCAGCCACGCCGGAAAGACGCACCATGCAGTGCTGCGATCGCGGGTGCGTCGCGTGCGGCCGCTTCCGACATCGCCGGCTCGCCGCGCGTAAAAAGGCTGCTGATGAATCCAATCATCGCCGGGCCAATTGCACGGCATCCTGCGGATGGACATCAGGCGCGCGCAGGTAAAGCGGCTTCGGTGACGTGTGGGTATCGGTGGCCGCCGCGCCGAGCCGTGCGACCCAGTCGATATCGGGCGCGGCACGCTGCTCGACGGCGCTCGGCGCGCGTTCACCGGAGGGCCAGAGGGCCGCAAGTTTGTTGGCTGCGGTGCCGGTGATGCGTGGCGCGCCGGCCGTCGCAACGCGCAGGGCCTCACGCAACGGCGCGACCCGTGGCGCAACGACGGTGCGGCCGCCGGGGCCAAATATCTGGAGGTAAACATGGTCATGACGAGCATCGATTACGACGACCACTGGCAACGTGTCATCGGCGGCGATAAACGGCGCAGCGAAGGCAGCAAGCGTCGATAAGCCAATCGCCGGCATGCCGGCGGCGAGCGCGATGCCACGGGCTGCGGCGATTCCCACACGCAGGCCAGTGAAGCTTCCAGGCCCGGTGGTCACCGCTACGCGGTCAAGGGCGGCAAAGTCGAGCTGCGCACGGTCGAGCACTCGCGCCACCAGCGGCATCAGCGCCTCGGCATGGCCGCGCTGCATCGGCACTGTCTCATGCACGCGCATGTCTGCTCGTTCCGTGTCGAGTACTCCAGCGGAGCAGGCCTCAAGCGCAGTATCGATCGCAAGAACGCGCATGCAGGGATCCGAAGGTCACTATCCGCGGAAGCGGATGATCCGGTGATCGCCACTGATAGATTATAGCGAAGACGCCGAGGATACTGGATGCCCCGCCTCGGGGGCATGACAATAGGACGTTACATCGGCCGTACTTCGACGACCTCGGGCACGAAATGCCGCAACAGGTTCTGGATGCCGTGCTTGAGCGTTGCCGTCGAGGAGGGGCAGCCCGAGCAGGCGCCCTTCATGTTGAGATAGACGATTCCTTCCTTGTATCCGCGGAAGGTGATGTCGCCGCCGTCGCCGGCGACAGCCGGACGCACACGTGTTTCGATCAGGTCTTTAATGGTGGCGACAGTCTCCGCGTCCGCTGCGTCAAAAAATTCGTCCCCGACAGCGTCCGTCGGCTGGGCGCTCTCTGCCAGAAGCGGCGCGCCCGACATGTAGTGCTCCATAATGGCGCCTAGGATCGCCGGCTTCATCTGTTGCCAGTCGCCGCCGGTTTTTGTCACTGAAATAAAATCCGAACCGAAAAAGACACCGCCGACATTCGCAACGCCGAACAAACGCGTCGCCAGCGGCGATTGCGTTGCTGCTTCCTTCGATGGCATATCGAGTGTGCCGCTTTCGAGCACGGGGCGCCCCGGCAAGAATTTCAGCGTCGCCGGGTTAGGTGTCGCTTCAGTCTGAATGAACATATCCAATTCACTCCTTGCTCACGCGGGTTCAAGGCCCGTGGCGGCAGAACTATACCGCATAAATGGCGATTGCGCGCGCTGCGGTCAACTGGCGCAAATCAGGCTTAAATCAGGAACTCGCGTCGATATCGTCGTCGCTGAGATGCCCAGGCACGATCGCCACTGGAATAGGGAACGTGCCGGCAGTCTTGGCCAGGTTGCTAACCAACGGGCCGGGGCCCTCTTTGCCTGTGCCAGCCGCGAGCACAAGGATGCCGATATCGGCGTCTTCGTCTATCAACTTGATGATTTCTTCGGCGGTGTCGCCTTCACGGATAACCCGGTCCGGCGTGATGCGTGCGATCTTTTTCGCTCGCACCGCGAATTTGTCGAGCGCGGCATTTGCCGCCTCTTGCTGCTCGGCCTTCATGATGTCGGCGACACCGAGCCATTGCTGATTGCGATCACCTGGTTCGATCACGCGCAACATTACGATCTGCGATTTGGTGCGGCCGGCGCGTTTGGCCGCCCAATAGACCGCGCGATCGCATTCTTCAGTGTCGTCGATGACCACCAGATATTTGCGCTTGTGGCCGGCCTCGTAGCTGCGGCGTTTGCTGCTCATGGGCGTCCGATCATATGCGCGGTAATGGGTGCACAAGCTTGCAATGGTGGCACGGCGGCCGCAACGCCGACAAGGCGGGTGTCCCGCGCTGCACCTAACGATGCACGAAACCGACGATATCCTTGACCGCCTTCATGGTTTCCGCGGCGATCGCGCTCGCACGCTGCGAGCCCTCGGCCAATACCGAGTCGATATAAACCGGATCCTGCACCAACTTCTTCATCTCGGCGCCGATGGGACCAAGTTTGGCCACGGCGAGATCCACCAGCGCGATTTTGAAGGTAGAGAATTGCCCGCCGCCAAACTGCCCAAGCACTTCAGCTTTGCTCACGCCTTGCAGCGCGGCGTAGATGCCAACCAAGTTGTCGGCCTCGGGGCGCGGCGCCAGGCCCTTTTCCTCGCTCGGCAGCGGTTCGGGATCCGTCTTCGCCTTGCGGATCTTCTGTGCAATGGCGTCCGCGTCATCGGTGAGGTTGATCCGCGAATAGTCCGACGCTTCCGACTTCGACATTTTCTTCGAACCATCACGCAGTGACATCACCCGCGTTGCAGGTCCCTGGATCAGTGGCTCCGGCTGCGGAAAGAATGCATCACCGTAGCCATGCGCGTGGATGGATGCCGCGAAGTCATTGTTGAATTTCTGGGCGATGTCGCGTGACAGCTCCAGATGCTGTTTTTGATCTTCGCCTACGGGTACATGGGTTGCGCGGTAAACCAGAATGTCGGCGGCCATCAGGCTCGGGTAGATGTAGAGTCCGACCGACGCATTTTCGCGGTCCTTGCCGGCCTTCTCCTTGAATTGGGTCATGCGGTTGAGCCAGCCGACGCGGGCAACGCAATTGAACACCCAGGCTAGCTCGGCGTGCTCGGCGACCTGACTTTGGTTGAAAATAATGTGCTTCGTCGGGTCGATGCCGCAGGCAAGGAATGCGGCGGTCACCTCGCGAGTCGCGCGCGGCAACTCGCTCGGATCCTGCCACACCGTGATGGCATGCAGATCTACGACGCAATAGATGCAGTCATAGCGATCCTGCAGCGCGACGAACTTGGTGATCGCGCCGAGATAATTGCCGAGATGCAGGTTGCCGGTCGGCTGCACTCCGGAAAATACACGCTCCTTGAACGCCATTGCCCGTCCTCTTCGATTGCGCGCGGAGCCATGCCACGCCGGGGGCGCGCGGCGCAAGGCCCTTAGGTTCTGTGACGTACCGCTGTCGCCAGTTCTTTGAGTTTCATCACGCCGAGCAATTGCAGAGAAGTGAGGTAGACAAGGATGCCCAACGTCACCAACGCGGCAAGAATTGCGAGGCGGCCGAGCGAAGACATGGCCTCTCCCGGCCCAACGGCGTGAGTCGCATAAGCGACAATACAAGCCATAATAATGGTCGCGAAAAAGATGCGTGGAAGCCGTCGTTTCGCAAGACCATCGAGGCGCAGCCAGCCGCGCTGGTGCAGAGTAAAATTAAGCAGCAGAGCGCCGACCCACCCGGACATGCCGATTGCGCCCGCCACACCGATATGGCCGAAGCGCGGAAATAGCAGGATGCCCATTACGATTGCTGTTATTAGACCGGCGAGCGCGGCGAGCATCGGCGTATGGGTGTCTTCGTGTGCGAACGACACCGCACCGAACACTTTCTCAAGCACATGTCCTGGCAGCCCAATACCTAGTGCCGTCAGTGCGCCGGCGACCGCCACGGAATCCTGCGGTCCGAACGCACCGTGCTCGAACAATCCGCTTGCGATCCTTTCTGCCAGCAGTGCGAAGCCAGTAGCGGCGGGCAGCGCCAGGCCGGCAGCGATCTCATAGGCGCGCGACTGCGCCGCAGCGAGTGCGGCTCCACCGTCGGCTTGCATATGCACGCTGGCCGCAATGCGCGGCACGATGACCGCCGCGATTGCGACCGAGGCAACGCCCAGCGGCAATTCGTAGAGCCGATTGGCATAGTAGAGCCACGACACCGCCGCGGGAGAAATCGAGGCTATTGCGGTTGCTGCTATCAGCTTCAGTTGCGGGATGCCAGTGGCGATCAGGCCAGGCAAAGCACGCTTGAAAAACGTTTCCGCTTGACCCGACGTGTACATGTGTGCGCGTTGCCACCGGCTACCGGTCGACAACCAGACCGTCGTCGTTAGAACAAGCTGAATCAATCCAGCGATGCTGACGGAAAATGCGAGCCAGGCGGTGGTGTAAAATTGCTCTATATTTTGATTTGGCAGTACGACAACCGCCAGAACAATCACCATCACCAGATTAAACATTATCACGCTCACAGCGACGGCGCCGACACGACCTTCGGCGTGGATCGCCGCAGCAACCACTGCAACCAACCCAACCAGGACAATGTAAGGCGCGACCATGAACAGCAGGAAGGCCGCCAGAGACCGACGCTCTCGGTCGAATCCGGGCGCGATCACGGCGATAACCGCCGGCGCGAAGAAAACGATAAGCAGGGCGATGAAGCCGCCGATGCAGAACATCGTCAGTAGAACGCGCCGGGTGAATCGATCGGCGCTAGCCGTTCCATCGTCATCGCGGCGCAATTTGAGCCAGATTGGAACGAAAGAGCTGTTTATCGCGCCTTCTGACAGCAGCCGGCGAAAGAAATTCACCACCTGCAGCACGGCAAAGAAAGCCTCCGAGTGGGGTCCAACACCCAGCAGCGCAGCGATCCAGGCGTCGCGCAGATAGGCCAACAGCCGCGACACCAACGTGCCGCCGCCGACGGTGGTGATATCGCGCGCCAACGACATCGGTGATTCCCCTTACGACACTGTAAGCCCGTGGGCACGCGCCCGTCATCCGCGATATGCCCGCGCTTGCCGCGGCGTGTCTCCCCGATATAGTGCGCGCGCCATTAACGAGGACTATGCATGACCACGCTTCGCTACGACGTACTCGGCATCGGCAACGCCATCGTCGACGTTATCGCCCGCGCCGAGGATGATTTCCTGGTGGCGCAGGGTATGCACAAGGGCACCATGGCACTGATCGACGAGGCGCGCGCGCAGGCGATCTATGCGGCGATGGGGCCGGCGGTCGAAAGTTCAGGCGGATCGGCCGCCAACACGATTGTCGGTGTCGCCAGTTTCGGGGCGCGCGCCGCCTTTATCGGCAAGGTCAAGGATGACGAGCTCGGCCGTACCTTTGCCCATGATATCCGCGCCGCCAGTGTCGCCTTCGATACGAAGCCGGCGAATAGCGGTCCTTCGACCGCGCGTTGCTACATCATGGTGACGCCTGACGGCGAGCGCACCATGAACACCTTTCTGGGCGCTGCACAGGATCTGAAGCCGGGTGACATCGACGAGTCGCAGGTGGCAAACGCGGCCGTGACCTATCTCGAGGGCTATTTGTGGGATCCGCCGCAGGCGAAGGAAGCCTTCGTCAAGGCAGCGGGTATCGCGCACAAGGCCGGCCGCCGTGTCGCGCTCACATTGTCGGATGCGTTCTGCGTCGACCGCTATCGCGCGGAATTTCTCGACCTGATTCGCAAAGGTATTGTCGATATTGTTTTTGCGAACGAGCGAGAGTTGCACAGCCTCTATGAGACCGCTGATTTCGACAGCGCCGTCAAAGCACTGCGCGGCGAGGCGAAGCTTGCGGTCGTCACGCGCAGTGAAAAAGGCTGTGTCGTCATTAGCAAAGGTGCGGTCGAGGCAGTCGCTGCGGAGGCGGTCGAGCAAGTGGCGGATGTTACCGGCGCTGGCGATTTATTTGCGGCCGGATTTCTGGTCGGCCTGGCGCGTGGAAAGGATCACCGCACCGCCGCTCGCTTGGGCGCGCTTGCAGCGGCCGAAGTCATTCAGCACATCGGTGCTCGGCCGGCGGTCTCATTGAAGGCACGCGCTGACGAGAGCGGGCTCATCGTATAGGGCTGTGCGCGAGCGATTGGTAACCAATTGGTAACCGAACGTGGTTACCGATTGGTGAACAACCGATCGAGGACGTACAGCTATGGCCAATTCAGAGAGCGCGTCCGAGCGAGCACAGCCCAAGCAGCTTGAATTGCCGGTCACCGAGTCGCCGTCAATCTCACCGGCAAAGATAGAGACCGCGGCTGAGCTAGTAACGGATACGCCCGCCGAACCCGCGGATGCTGTGAATAAGATATCCGTCACTGCTGCCGGGAAAGGAGAAATGACAACCCCTGGCGCGGACATCGCAGCACCGAAGCGTTCGCGCTTCATCTTTCGTCCACGCCACAAGCGTCACGCTCTCCTCGCTGCGTCGGTGGCAATCGCGGCCGCCTTCGGAGCGCTCGTCGGCGCCGCAACAACGGCTGGTTTCTCCGGACCCAAGGCGGTTGACGTCTCAGCAGAAGAAAACAAGGCGACACAACAGTCTGTTGCTCGCCTCGCCAAGGAAATCACCAGTCTTAAGACAAGCCTCGACGCCGCGAGCAAATCAGCCAATAACCAGATTTCGAAAATCAGCGAACGTCTGCGCGAAGGCGCGGACGCGACCGGCTCTGTCGCGCCGCCGCAGACCATCCCGCCGGCGCCGCGCCCTGCGCCCATTGCTGTCATATCGCAGCCGCCAAGGTCGCCGATAGTGGCAGACTGGTCGATCCGTGAGGCTCGTCACGGCTACATTTATGTGCAGGGACATGGAGACGTTTATCAGGTTGTGCCCGGCGCGCCATTGCCCGGCCTCGGTCCGGTTGAACAGATCAAACGACAGGACGGCCGCTGGTTGGTGGTGACTCCGAAAGGCATCATCGTCTCAATGCGTGACCGACGCTATTTCGAACAATTCTGAAATGGCCATAGAAAAGAACATTGATCGGCGGCGCCTACCGGCGCCGCTCTTCATTTACGCGTGAGGTAGTGGCTAGCGCCGCTAAAGCGTGCCAGATTTGCGCCATTCAAATGGCGCGGATCATGCCATGCACAATACTTCCCTGAGAATCCTCGCGGCGACGGCGTGGGCTATCGCAGCGGTAACGCAAGCCACAGCGCAAGGGGCGGCACCGCCGGCCAAGCCTGAAATGACGCAAAGCTGCCCCGGCTTGGTGGCGTCGCGGCCGCGCTTCGTTGAGCCAGCGGCGTTGCGTCTTGCCGCGCTTGAGCGCGACCAGGTTCGTATCACCTATGTGGGCCATTCGACCTTTTTGATCGAAAGCCCGCAGCTCGTGCGGATCGCCACCGATTACAACGACTACGTCAAACCAGCTGTGCTGCCCGACATTGCGACGATGAATCATGCGCACTCAACGCACTACAGCCTGTCGCCCGATCCGGGCGTCAAGTACGTTCTGCATGGTTGGATGGACGACGAAAAACCGGCGCGCATAGATCTGCAATACAAGGACGTGCGTGTGCGTAACGTACCGACCAATATCCGCACATTTGACGGCGGCACTGAACGGCACGGCAATTCGATCTTCGTCTTCGAAGTTGCCACCCTCTGCATCGCGCATCTCGGGCATTTGCATCACACGCTCACGCAGCAGCAGCTCAATGAGATCGGCCGCGTCGATGTCGTGCTGGTGCCGGTGGATGGGTCTTACACGCTCGATCTCGACGGCATGGTCGAAGTGCTGCAGGCGCTCAAGGCACCTCTGATGATTCCCATGCACTATTTCAGCGCTTACACGCTTGATCGCTTTCTGCAGCGGGTGCGTCAGGAATGGGATGTGGAGGTTGCGGAAATACCATCACTGGTAGTATCGAAGACAGGTCTCCCGGCTAAGCCGAAAGTCCTCGTGCTGCCGGGGCATTAACGTTTATCGGTAACCTCGTTGCGAGGTGGAAATACGTGCATCGCCGCCGCCGTCAAATTGCGGCCGCTATTGCCTATTTATCAACAGCGCCAGTTGACCGCGCGGAACTAATGGTTAGTTGTCGCGTTCCTGATGCGCTCTTTTTAGAGAGATATTGAAGGAATTTTCATGGTGCAGACCTGGAGCAGTTGGAAGCGATTTCCGGATGCGCACAGCGGCGAACATGTTGAAGCGCCAATCGGCCCCGGAGTTTACGAAGTCCGCCACACGATGACCGGCCGGGTCGTCGCGTTTGGGCATTCCGCCAACGTGGCAAATGCACTCGGCGACCTCAAGCTCAACGGCAATGCCAGCGCATTCAGCCGGCTATTCCGCAAGCAGCCGCTGGTCTCGCGCGTCGCCGATCTCGAATATCGCACGTGCGCGGCCACCAGCCGCTCCGAAGCCAAGACCGCCGCGCAACGCCTGATGGGACTGCGACAGACTGCCTGGCGCCGGCGCATGGACATGGGTGGGGTTACGCGTCACCCGAACTAAGCCCGGCGAATTTCCGTTTTGCGGCCGGCCACTCTGCCGGCCGCTTCATTTTGCGGACTTTGCGCGTGGCTTCCGGTCAGTCATCGACTTCGTATAGAGTTGCCTCCGCCTGAGGGGACGCACGCCGATGCTGAGTGCAGAACAGAACGATCTCATCACCCGAACCGGGCCCGGTACGCCGGCTGGCGACTTGATGCGGCGTTATTGGCAGCCGGCGGCACTCGTCGACGAGCTTTCGGGCAACCGTCCTGTGAAGCCTGTGCGGCTGTTCGGCGAAGACCTGGTGATATTCAAGGATGAGCAGGGCCGTTATGGGCTTATCGGCCGGCGCTGCCCGCACCGTGGCACCGACCTCGCTTACGGGCGGCTCGAAGGCGGAGGCCTGCGTTGCGCTTTTCATGGCTGGTTGTTCGACGTGCACGGCAAATGTCTCGAGACGCCGGCTGAGCCCGATGACAGCAATCTCTGCGCCAATATCAGGCAAAAATCTTATCCCGTGGTGGAGAAGAGTGGGATTCTGTTTGCCTATCTTGGGCCGGGCGAGCCACCGGCGTTTCCGCATTTCGACTGCTTCGTTGCGCCTGCGAGCTACACCTTCGCCTTCAAGGGCATGATCGACTGCAATTGGCTGCAGTCGCTCGAAGTGGGCATCGATCCGGTACACACATCGTTTCTGCATCGCTTCTTCCACGATGAAGATCCGAGCCAGGCCTACGGAAAACTATTCCGCGATACCTCGCGCGATTCCGACATGCCGATGTCGCGCATCATGCGCGAATTCACGCGCCCGCGCATCGAAGTCGAGCCGACCGAATTCGGCTTCAGGCTTGTAACGTTGCGGCAGATCAGCGAGGCGAGCACTCACGTGCGCGTCACCAACCTGATGTTCCCCAATGCGTTCATCATTCCGATGAGCCGCGAGATGACGATCACGCAGTGGCACGTACCGATCGATGATGAAAAGCACTATTGGTATGCGATCTTCACGAGCTTCGGCACGCCTGTCGACAAGGACGAGATGCGTCGCCAGCGCCTCGCGCTCTATCAGTTGCCCGACTACATCCCGAACAAGAACAAAAGCAACGACTACGGTTTTGATCCGCACGAGCAGGAACACGAGACCTATACCGGTATGGGCGCCGACATCAACGTGCACGACCAGTGGGCCTGCGAATCGATGGGGACAATCCAGGACCGTACCAGTGAACACCTCGGTACATCCGATAAGGCGATCAGTGCGTATCGCAAGCTTTTGCGGCAGGCCATCGAGCAGGCCGGCAAAGGGGAGAAACCAATCATGGTCCTTGATGGCGCGCGCGCCGCGCGCATCACGGGACCTGCAGCGGTTGATGGCATCGGCCCGGCCGACGACTGGCAGGGCTATTGGCAGAAGAGCGAAGCGAGCAAACGCCGTGCCGCGAGTTGGACGAATGGGCATTAAGCCGTAATGCCTCCGCGTCCGCGTAGACCTGCCAGCTTCGTCGAGCACCACGGGTTGTGGAGCGACGCGCAGGCGAAGGCCGCCGAGCAGGTTGAACGCATCATCAAGAAAGAAAAGCTCGAGGTCGTGCGCTTTTCTTTCGCCGACCAGCACGGCGTGTTGCGCGGCAAGACCTTGCTTGCATCCGAAGCGGCAAATGCGATGCGGGCTGGCGTCACCATGACCACGACGCTGCTCGCGAAAGACACGGCTCACCGCACCGTCTATCCGGTTTTCACGCCGGGCGGCGGTTTTGCAATGACGGAGATGCAGGGCGGCGGTGATTTCGTCATGGTAGCTGACCCGTCGACATTCCGAATCCTGCCGTGGGCGAACAAGACTGGCTGGATGCTGTGCGATATTTATTTCACCAACGGCAAACCGGTGCCGTACTCGACCCGGGCGCGCTGCCGCGATGCACTCGCAACGCTTGCCAAGGCCGGGTTCGATTTTCTCGCTGGCCTGGAAGTCGAATTCTATCTGTTCAAGCTGGAAAACCCGCGGCTGGCGCCGGCCGACGCCACCTGGCCCCCGGAGGCGCCGGACGTCAGCCTGCTCACGCAAGGCTATCAATATCTCACCGAATCCCGCTTCGACATGCTCGATCCGGCGGTTGCGATTATCCGGCGCTCGATCGAGCAGCTGGGCTTGCCGTTGCGCTCGGTCGAAATCGAGCTTGGCCCGAGCCAGTGCGAATTTACTTTTCGCCCGCAGGCTGGTCTCGCCGCCGCCGATGGCATGGTCTTGTTTCGCGCAGCGGTGAAACAGATTGCGCGCCGCAACGGCTATCTGGCGAGCTTCATGTGCCGGCCTGCATTGCCGAATGTAATGTCGAGTGGCTGGCATCTGCACCAGTCGCTGGTCGAAACCAAAACCGGGCGCAACGCCTTCGCCTTCGATCACTCCGACGTGCTCTCCACCGTCGGCAAATATTATCTGGGCGGCCTGCTCGCCCACGCGCGTGCTGCCGCCGTCTTCACCACACCGACGATCAATGGCTACAAGCGTTATCGGCCCAATTCGCTCGCGCCTGACCGTGCCATCTGGGCGCGCGACAATCGCGGCGTGATGATCCGCGTGCTCGGTCAGCCGGGCGATCCCGCAACCCGTCTGGAAAACCGGGTCGGCGAGCCTGCGGCCAATCCTTACCTCTATGTGGCGTCGCAGATTTATTCCGGACTCGACGGCATTGCGCGCAGAGTTGATCCGGGGCCTTCCGCTGACACGCCCTACGAAGCGGTTGCCGCGTTGCTGCCGAAAAATCTGGGTGAAGCT
>DAHUXA010000001.1:16856-17093 GCA_027307405.1 Hyphomicrobiales bacterium
CTCTGACGGCGTTACGTGCCGACGAGGTCTTGCGCGCCGGCTTCGGCGCGGCGTTCGTCGACTACTTCACGCATATCAAGGCGGCCGAGCTTGAACGCTTCCGGAAGGAAACGGATGACCGGGCCGAGGTGACTGCCTGGGAGCAGAAAGAGTACTTCGATTTATTCTGATGGCTCGAGCCACGGCGAACGCTGTCGTGACCGGGCAATGAGACAAAAGCCCACAGTCCCCACCATG
>DAHUXA010000001.1:17103-60995 GCA_027307405.1 Hyphomicrobiales bacterium
CTTTGCGGCGGCGCCGGGGCCAAACGATGCCGCGTAGTCGGCAACGATGGGATCGCTGGCGATGACGTCACCTGCAATCCATCCCAGCAAGCCCGCTCCCGCCCATATGATGAGCGGGAAATAGTTGAGCAGGGCCATGATGATGTTCGCACCGGCCACGATAGCGGGAATGCTGACCCCTAGCCCAAACACGAGCAGCGCCAGGCTTCCATCGGCTACCGCCGCAACGGCGATGACGTTGTCGAGGCTCATGACCACATCCGCAACGGCGACAAGCTTCACCGCTCGCCAGAGACTGTGGGATGCGGATTCCCCGTTTTCAGATCCTTCGTTCGGCGAAAGTAATTTGACCGCAATCCATAATAGCGCGGCTCCCCCGGCAATCTTGACGTAGGGGAGCAGCATGAGCGTCGAGACGATCGTCGCGAAGATCAGTCGCAACAAAAGCGCCACTCCCGTGCCCAATACCATTCCGGTGAGGCGTTGTTTTTGCGGTAAATTCCGGCAGGCGAGCGCTATCACGATGGCGTTGTCGCCAGACAGCAGCACGTTGATCCAGATAATTTGAACGACCGATATCCAGAACTGGGGCTGCGTATTGACGCCAATATCGTTCAAAAAATCGATCATTCGCGATCCCTGCGGAATTGATTAAGAGAAGTTTCCGGCATGAGGGCGGCTGGGCCGCTTGCGAAGCGTAAACCCGTGTCTCGCGCGCCATGTGGGATCGAGCGTCTCTCGCCACGCTGTGTAGAGAATGCTGACGAGCCCGATGGCGCCGACGATGAGTAGCGACCATTGCAGGATTTCAGAGCGCGCAGCGTCTGGGCGGAGATGATCGAGCAGCGTCAGGTAGGGGAGCGCCCATAGCGCCACGAGCCCCGCCCAGTTAAGCAGAACGAAACTGATAGAAACCCGCGCGTTCGAACTTCCTGTTGGCCCGCGCCATTGGTGTAATTGCCGACCGCCCTTGGCTCTCCGCGAACGAATGTATTCCGCGCGGATGTAAGAAATTGCATTCAATGGATTTCGGTTCGGCACGATCTTTGTCCGCAAAGCCGCAATTCAGCTTTTCGACTGAAAGAATAGGGTCGCCGAATCCCGCAACAATTCAGGTTGAATACCCGGGTTTCTGCACTTGGGTATTTTCCCCTAGGGATTAATATCCGGGGGTGCCGTCGCCGGAGAGGTTTAAAACCAATGACCAGGAGATTCCAGTCGGAGCGAATGCAAGCGATGGCTTTTCCGCGGGTTTTCGACGCCCACAAAATGATCGTCGGACTTATCTATCTTGCGGCATACGCGGTGCTCGATTGGATCAGCTTCATCGAGCCCTACGCGCACCTCGGGATCACGCCGTGGAATCCCGGCACCGGCTTGAGCTTTGCGCTGCTGCTGCTGTTTGGCTTGCGGATGATTCCATTCTTGCTCATCAGCCCTTTGCTCGCAGACTACCTGAATCAACAGTTCGCCATGCCGTGGCACATCGAGATCCTTGCTTCGGCGTTGGTCGGCGGCGGTTATTCGATTGCGCTGACGTTTTTGTTGCATCCGAAGTTGCAGTTTGAGCCCACGCTCGACTCGATGCGCGATCTCGTTCTGTTGATGATCGTCGCAGTCGTGAGCGCGGCTTTCGTCGCAATTGGATATGTAAGCCTGACGATTGCCGCGGGATTGTTGCCGGCCGCGGACTTCGCAGCGGCGACGCTACGCTATTGGGTTGGCGACGTCATCGGCATTACGGTGATAGCGCCGTTCGCGCTATTTGCATTGACCCGTCGGCGCATACTGCCGATGACCACAGAAACTTTGCTGCAATTTGTTGCAATCGGCATAGCCTTGACGCTGGTGTTCGGTCTGGCGCAGGAACAACAATTCCAACTATTTTATGTGCTCTTCCTGCCAATTATCTGGCTTGCTGTACGCACCGGCTCGGAAGGCGTCAGCGTCGGAATTCTGGTCACGCAAATTGGGCTGATCCTTGGTATCCAACTTTTCCCCGCAGGGACATTCAACGTAACGGCCTTTCAGGCGCTGATGCTCGTCCTGGCGGTGACGGGGTTGGTTGCCGGTGAATTGGTTACTGAACATAGGCGTACCGAGACTCAATTGCGCTTGCAGCAGGAATCGCATTCCCGTCTTGCCCGTCTCGGCAGCATGGGCGAGCTCGCGGCCGCGGTGGCGCATGAGCTCAATCAGCCTTTGATGGCGGCCGGCACTTATGCGCGGCTGGTAAACGATGCGATGAGCGAGGCACCTGTCGATGTCGTGACAGTCGCCGAGACCGCGAAGAAGGCGGTGGCGCAAGTTGAGCGCGCCGCTGAAGTCGTGCGCCACCTGCGTGCCCTGGTGCGGCTCGATCGCAGTAACCGTGCGCCATGCAGATTCGAACGGGTCGTGGAAGAAACGCTCGAATTATGCCAGCCTGACCTCGACCGCATGCACGTGACCGCCCGAATCGCCATTGCCCCCGACCTTCCGCGAGTCATGGTCGACCTCCTGCAGATCGAGCAGGTCTTGATCAACCTTGTGCGCAATGCCATCGAGGCAATCGGCGGAAGCGGAGGCATGCGTGGCAACATCCTGATCGAGGCAAGGAATTTCGATGCCGACTTCATCGAAGTTCGTGTCGTTGACACCGGACCAGGCTTTCCACCTCAGCTCCTCGAAAGCGCATTTCTCCCACTTTCTTCCAGCAAAGCCGAAGGGCTCGGCATTGGATTGCCGCTATGTCGGTCGATCGTCGAGGCTCACGGTGGCAAGTTGTGGCTTGATGACGGCTCGCGTGGCGGCGCCGTGCACTTTACGCTCCCCATTGCAAAGACGGTCGAGGCATGAGTGCTCTCTTTCACATCGCGGTGATTGACGACGATGAGGCGGTGCTCGACTCCCTGCGCCTCTATTTCGCTCGGCAGAACATTGAAACGTCTTGCTTCGCGTCCGCGAAGGAATTTCTGGCAGCGATCGAGGGCGGACAGCGATTTGATTGCATTGTTTCGGATGTCCGGATGCCCGGGATGAGCGGGCTGGATCTGGTTCACCGTCTAAAGAGCGGAGGCTTGGCCGCGTCGGTCATCCTGATCACCGGGCATGGTGACGTCGATATGGCTGTCGCCGCCATCAAGGTCGGTGCATTCGATTTTATCGAGAAGCCATTCGATGAGGCCCGTCTGCTTGCCAGCATTCACAATGCGATTGAAAAGAATCAGCAGCCTGAAATCGACGCGGCCGAACTGGAAAGATTGCGATCTCGCTTCATGACGCTTTCAGCCCGGCAACGTCAGGTCATGGAGCTCGCTGTGGCGGGTTTGTCGAATAAGGAAATCGGATCGCAACTCAAAATAAGTCCCAAGACCGTGGAGAATCATCGCGCCTGGGTCATGGAGCGCATCGGCGCCCGCAATATCGCGGAACTGGTGCGCATTGCGATGAAGGTGCAAGGAATGCCACCGGATTGATTGGCTTCGTTCGCAGTGGCTGGGCACTTTGCCGTATCTACAAAGAGAGGAATTTGAATTTTTCTGATGCCCTATGCGCGCACGCCAGACAACGTGAAGCTCTATTACGAAGAGGTAGGGGAGGGTACACCGATCCTGTTCGTGCACGAGTTCGCCGGAGACCATCGCAGCTGGGAGCCGCAGTTGCGTGAGTTCGGCAAGCGCTACCGCTGCATCACCTATGCCGCGCGCGGCTATAGGCCTTCCGACATTCCGGCGGATCCTGCCACCTACAGTTACCGGCATGTCATGCACGACGCTGTCGCGATACTCGACCATCTTAAAATCGAGCGGGCGCATCTCATCGGTCTTTCGATGGGGGGTTACACGGTTTTGCAGGTCGCACTCAATTATAAGGAGCGGGTGCGCTCACTTGTGCTTGCCGGGGCGGGTTCGGGTAGCGAACGTTGGTACACGGAAGAATTTCACAAGCGTTCGCGCGATCTCGCCACGCAATTCGAGCGTGAAGGTTCCGCTGCGGTGGCGCAGACATACGGCCACGGCCCGAGCCGCATCCCCTTCGAACTCAAGGATCCGCGCGGCTTTGCCGAATTTACGAAACAGCTTGCCGAGCATGACGCGCAAGGCTCTGCGCATATGTCGCGCGGCTTCCAAGGTGCGCGCCCCTCGCTCCACGATTTCGAGATTGAAATCCGGAAGTTGACGACGCCGGCGCTGATCGTGGTCGGCGACGAGGACGAGCGGTGCATAGAGCCGGGCTTTTTTCTGAAGGATGCGATCCCTGCGTCCGGACTGGCGATCTTTCCAAAAACCGGCCACGCGGTGAACCTTGAAGAGCCGGAGCTGTTTAATCAGGTCGTCGGCGACTTCTTGTCCCGCGTCGACGGCGGCCGCTGGTTGCCGCGCGACCCCCGGTCACGTACGCCAAAACCCCCGCCGTAGGAATGGAACCCGGCGGCGGTTCTAGTCATTATTGGGACGAAAAACCGGAAGGAGCGCTGCCATGCTGAAATGGGCGTTCGTTTTCCTGATTATTGCGGTGATCGCGGGCATTTTCGGCTTCACCGACGTCGAGGCCGCATCGGCCACAATCGCGCAATGGCTATTCGGTATCTTCCTGGTGTTATTCCTGGGGGCGCTGGTCGTCGGGTTGACCATAGGCGCCAAGCTCACCTCTTGACCGGCCAATCGTCGATAACCATGCCGCAATTCTCCTGCTACCTGCAGGGGTTTTCCGGATAAGATTGCCGTTGGTTGGATCTTAAGCAGGGTGCCAGTCATGCGTAACATCGTGTTGGCAATATTGACGTTAGGCTTTTTCGCATCGCTCGGTGGCGCCGCCAATGCCGCCGATCTTTATCCCTACCGTTCTTACGGTTGGCGCTCACATGTTTGGTACGGCAGCGACTGCTGCCGCCGTGGCGAACGCTTCGGCCCCGGCATTCGCGTCGTCGAGCAAGTTCCCTATTGCGGCGATTGCGACAATCTCATCGGCCCGAACACTTACAACGTAGCAATCAGCTACATTGGCTATCTTCCCTGGACGCGCGGCTGTGCTCTCGGCGGCTGCTACGGCTACTATGGCGTCTATGGAGGTTGCTACTGGAAGGAAGTGCCGGTCCCGAACGGTCGGGGCGGCTGGGTTCGCGGGGTTGAGAAGTTCTGCAGCTGAGCGGGTTTGAGCGTCCGACGACGGGACGTCAGACATCCACGCTGGCGGCCAGCGCGTTCTGTTCGATGAAGAGCCGGCGTGGTTCGACCAACTCGCCCATCAATTCGGTGAAGATGTTGTCGACGTCCTCGCCTTCCTTCACTTTGACCTGCAAGAGCGAGCGCGCGTTAATGTCGAGCGTGGTCTCCCACAGTTGCTCGGGGTTCATCTCACCCAGACCCTTGTAGCGCTGGAGTGTAATGCCCTTGCGGCCGGCGCCGGTCACTGCCTCGAACAGGCCGACCGGTCCATGAATCGCGATGGTTTCGTCCTTGCGGCGGAGCATGGCGGGCGGCGTCGGGCGCGGGAAGACCCCCTGCAGCGAAGGCGCATACTCATCGAGCTTGCGCGCGTCGGCGGAGCCGAGCAGCGCCTGGTCGATGACAGCAACTTCCTTGACGCCGCGCACCGTGCGTTCGAAATGAAAGCCGGCATCGTCGAAGGTGCCCTGCCAGCCGCGCTCGGTTTCGTCCTCCAGCGCGTCCAGCCGCTTGGCTATGTAGGCGGCTGCGGCGGCGCCCTTTTTCGCATCTTCGGTCACGGCCGGGTTGAGCACGCCGGCGATCGCTGCCTGCTCGATGACCTTGCGATTATAACGGCTGTGCAGACCCGATAGGATGTTGCGGATCTGCCGGGCCTCTTCCACGAGTTTGCGCAGGTCGGTGCTGGCGCGCTCCTCGCCAGACGCGAGCCGCAACACCGCATCCTCGATGCCGGTCGAGATCAGATAATCTTCCAGCGCGCGCTCGTCCTTCAGGTACTGCTCAGACTTGCCGCGCGCCACCTTGTAGAGCGGCGGCTGCGCGATAAAGAGATTGCCGCGCTCGATCAGCGCCGGCATCTGTCGGAAGAAGAACGTCAGCAACAGCGTGCGGATATGGGCACCGTCGACGTCGGCGTCGGTCATGATGATGATCTTGTGGTAACGCAGCTTTTCCGGGTTGAACTCGTCGCTGATGCCTGTTCCGAGGGCTGTAATCAGCGTGCCGATTTCCTGGCTGGACAGCATCTTGTCGAGGCGCGCGCGCTCCACATTCAGGATCTTGCCGCGCAACGGTAGTACCGCCTGGAATTCACGGTTGCGGCCCTGCTTGGCCGAGCCACCGGCGCTATCGCCCTCGACGATGAACAGTTCGGACTTGGCCGGATCGCGTTCCTGACAATCGGCGAGCTTGCCCGGCAGCGAAGACACGTCGAGCGCACCTTTGCGGCGGGTCAATTCGCGTGCCTTGCGCGCGGCCTCGCGGGCGGCCGCCGCTTCCACCACCTTGCCGACGATCACCTTGGCTTCTGTAGGATGTATTTCAAACCAATCCTGCAAAGCCTGGTTGATGACGTTCTCGACCACCGGTCGCACCTCGGATGAGACCAGCTTGTCCTTCGTCTGCGATGAGAACTTCGGGTCTGGCACCTTGCAGGACAGAACGGCGGTCAATCCCTCACGGCAATCGTCACCGGTGAGTGCGACCTTCTCTTTGTGTGCGGTACCGATGGTCTCGGCGTACTGTGTAATTTGGCGCGTCAGTGCGCCGCGGAAGCCAGCGAGGTGGGTGCCGCCATCGCGCTGCGGGATGTTGTTGGTGAAACAGAGTACGCTCTCGTGGTAGCTGTCATTCCACCACAGCGCGCATTCGACCGTGATGCCCTCGCGCTCGGCCTTGATCATCATCGGAGCGGGGATCAGCGATTTCTTGTTGCGGTCGAGGAATTTCACGAAGGCCTCAACGCCACCCTCGTACTTCATCTCTTCACGCTTTTCGACCGCGTGGCGCCGGTCGGAGAGGATAATCAAAACGCCGGAATTCAGGAATGCGAGCTCGCGCAAGCGATGTTCGAGTGTCGCGAAATCGAACTCCACCATCGTGAACGTCTTGACCGAGGGCAGGAAGGTAACCTCTGTGCCGCGCTTGCTCTTCGCATCGCCGGTCGCTTTCAGTGGAGCCACCGCGACGCCGTCGCGGAACTCCATGAAGTGCTCCTTGCCGTCGCGCCAGATGGTAAGCTTTAGCCAACTCGAGAGCGCATTGACCACCGAGACGCCGACGCCGTGCAATCCACCGGAGACCTTGTAGGCGTTCTGGTCGAATTTTCCGCCGGCGTGCAGCTGGGTCATGATGACCTCGGCCGCTGATACACCTTCGCCTTTATGGATATCGGTTGGGATGCCGCGGCCATTGTCGCGCACCGTGCAGGAGCCGTCCGGATTGAGCGTTACGGCTACTTCGGTCGCAAATCCCGCAAGGGCTTCGTCGATGGCGTTGTCCACCGTCTCATAGACCATATGGTGGAGGCCCGAACCGTCATCGGTATCGCCGATATACATGCCCGGCCGCTTGCGTACGGCGTCGAGGCCCTTGAGGACCTTGATCGACTCAGCACCATACTCGGACGGGTTTTTGCGGGCCGGTTCAGCCATTGACGGCACCTTCGAGACGAGCAAAAAATTGAGTCGGAATAGGCAGTTTGTGTGGCACGAAAATGGGGTTCCGTACAGGCTAAAGTCAGTGAGCTTAATATGTTGATTTACCAGTATTTTTTAAAGGGGAAGGGGTGTAGAAATCCCCACTTTTTTCAGCTCATTTTTGATCCGAATCAGGCCTCCAAAACTCACCCTAAATGGCCCATTCGAAGCGGCGTTTGGCGCGTTGAATCCTTTGCTTGCACCGCGTGGCGCCATGGCATTTAAGCCAGCAGCGTTCCCAAACCGATCGATCCTCCCCATGCGCTTGTTCAGTCGTCAGTTCGAAGTGCCGCACCGTCTGCGCGCCGTCGTGCGCGCGCGGGAATCGAGCGTGATTGTGCTGGCTCTGATCATCGGCGCCGTTGCGGGCTTGGCAGTTGCTGCGATGGGTGAAGCGGTCGGGCTCATGCATCAGGTTTTTTTCGGCCTTGATCCGGGCGAACGACTTTCGGGCCGCGTTTCGCTCAATCCGCTCTATGCATTCTTGACCCCGTGTGTCGGCGGCCTGCTGTTCGGGATCGTCACTGCTTACGTTACGCGCCACCGTGGCGTCGAAGTCGACCCGATCGAAGCCAACGCGCTTCATGGTGGCCGCATGTCGATGCGCGGAAGTCTGATCGTGGCGGCGCAGACGGTGTGGTCGAGCGGCATCGGCGCTTCTGTCGGTCTGGAAGCTGGTTACACGCAACTCGCCAGCGGCATGGCGTCGGCAATTGGGCGCGCCTTTCGTTTGCGGCGCAGCGACATGCGCATATTGGTCGGATGCGGCTCGGCCGCCGCAATTGCTGCCGCCTTTGGTGCCCCATTGGGCGGCGCCTTCTATGGCTTCGAATTGATCATCGGCAGTTACTCGATCGCTTCGCTCGCTCCCGTCGGAATGGCATCTTTGGTTGGCTACTTGACGGCACGCGCCTTCACGCCGGATCGACTCGGTATCGAAACCGGCGCGGTGGCCAATCTTGCGGTCCATGATGTCGTGATCGCCGCTTTCGTCGGCGTGCTCGCTGCCGTGTTTGGTATTCTTCTGATGCGGGGCGTCGCTGCCTGCGATCTGATTTTCACGCGATTTAAGGTAAAACCGGCACTGCGGCCAATGATAGGCGGCGCGCTGGTGGGACTGATGGCGATCCTTTCGCCGCAGGTGATGTCATCCGGGCATGGAGCCCTGCACCTGACGGGCATCTTCAAGCTGCCGCTCGTGACGATCGCACTGATATTCGTACTGAAGGCGATTGCTTCTGTAGTCTCGCTTGGCTCTGGATTTCGCGGCGGCTTGTTCTTTGCGTCGCTGCTGCTCGGCGCTCTCGGTGGTCAGCTGTTCGCATTTGGACTCGGCGCTGCATGGCCGGGACTGAATGTCGATCCCGACTCCTACGCGATCATCGGCATGTGCGCGCTGTCGGTCTCGGTGATCGGCGGGCCGCTGACCATGACCTTTATCGCGCTGGAAACCACCGGCGACCTCTGGCTGACCACCGCAGTGCTGATTGCGGCAATTATCGCCATGCAGGTGACGCGCGAATTCTTCGGCTATTCGTTTGCGACCTGGCGGTTCCATCTCCGCGGCGAGGCCATCCGCAGTGCCGCTGATGTGGGCTGGATCCGCGATCTCACGGTTGCCCGGATGATGCGATCGGACGTGCGCACCACACCCGTGGAAGCGCCGGTTGCTGTGTTCCGCGAGGAATTTCCTCTAGGTTCGACCAACCAGGTCATCGCCGTCGATGAGGACGATCGTTATGCCGGTATGGTGATCGTAGCGGAAGCGCATGCCGCCGAACTCGCCGCCACGGCGTCGGTGCGCAGTATCCTGCACCAAGCCGGCCATATGCTATTGCCGCAGATGACTGCCCAAGAAGCTATTGCTGCGTTCGATCGCTACGAAGCCGAAGCGCTGGCGGTGGTCGATTCCTTAGAGCGCCGGCAGGTCATCGGGCTGCTCAGCGAGGCGCACGCATTACGCCGCTATTCCAATGCCTCAGAGCGGCAGCGGCGCGATCTGCTCGGGGAAACCTGAACGTATTGAATTGAGATGAGCGCCCGCGCGTTTAGTCCGACGACAGTTCGTGCGCGGCGAGGCTCACGCGTCGCAGATGATGGAACCGCGGTTCGTAGTCAGGAACCGGCTTGCTGAATGCAGCAAGGGCCGCCGCCAGAAGTTCGATCCGGTCGAGTTCGGCGCGCCTTTTGTCGAACGCTCGACCAAGCTCGCTCTTGACCCGATCAATTGCAGTATCCGTTGCCATTGCAGCCAGTGCCCTTTGAGGGATAAAGGCCATCGCGGGGGGATGGTTCCTATATTCGAATAATTGATCGTATTTCGATTAACAAAATGTGAGCGCTCAGTCGGGGAACCGCGCCGCTGCCGGTTCCACAGTCCCGCTCTGGACCACGAACAAATTCGCTCGCCCGATAATGTCGCCAAATGCTGCCGGATCGGCACCGGTCATCCAAACCTGCGCGCCCAAAGAGGACAATGCGTCGTAAAGCGCGCCGCGCCGTTTTGGATCGAGATGGGCGACCACTTCGTCGAGCAACAGCAGTGGCGCAAAGCCGGTCATCTGCTTGATCAAGCCCGCGTGAGCGAGCACCAGGCGGATCAACAGCGCCTTCTGCTCCCCGGTGGAGGCGTCTGCGGCCGGGATGTTTTTGCCGGCGTGACTAACGGCGAAATCGGACAAATGCGGGCCATCAAGCGTGCGTCCTGCGGCCGCGTCCCGCGCGCGATTTTCCTTCAAGAGCGCACGATAACGGTCCTCTATCTCCACCGCGCTGTGATCGGGCAACAGCTGCTCCATCCAGCCCTGCAATGCGATTTTTGCTTGCGGAAATTCCGGCGCTTCATTGCGCGAGGCATCAAGTGCGGCCGATAGCCGGTTCACCGCATCCACGCGCGCGGCCGCAACCGCGACCGCAACTTCGGCCGTTTCATGTTCGACTGCGTCGAGCCAATGGGAATCGCTCGAGGCCCCTTCCAGGAGACGATTGCGCGACCGCAACGAGCGTTCAAGTGCGGCAACGCGGCTCGAATGTTGCGCATCGACCGCCAGCACCAGCCGGTCAAGGAAACGCCGGCGCTCGGAGGCCGGACCATTGAACAGTGGATCCATCGCCGGCGTCAGCCACACCACGCGCAGGTGGTCGGCGAAAGCTGCAGCCGAGCCGACATTCTCCCGGTCGATGCGGCATTTGCGTATGGGCGCGGATTCCGCGCCTGCCGGCGGATCAATGCCGGTGCCAAGTGTGGCAAGACCCAGCATGCCCTCAATTTCACCCGAGACGGCCCATGCGCCGTCGCCTTCCGCGAAGGCAAGTTCTTCCATGGTGGCGCGTCGCAGTCCGCGACCCGGCGCGAGCAGTGAGATTGCTTCGATCAGGTTAGTCTTGCCGGCACCATTGGCGCCGGTGAGAACAACAGGACCTGCGCGCTCAAGCAGAATTTGCGCGGCGTGATAGCTGCGGAAATTGGTCAGCGTCAGACGTTGAACGAAAGCGGCCGTCATATTTTTTTGTCATGCCCGGCTCTATGCGGGCACCCACGACTTCAGGCTGATCGCACTATCAAAGACGTGGATGGCCGGGACAAGCCCGGCCATGACTGAGTATCCGTTCAGGTTTGGAAATTCATACCCGCATCGGCATCAGCACATAGAGAGCACCTTTGGCATCCTTGTCCTGAATCAGCGTCGGCGAGCCGGGATCGGCGAGCTTGAGCACGGCGACTTCGCCCTCGATCTGGGCAGCGATGTCGAGCAAATAACGGGAGTTGAAACCGATATCGAGCGGGTCGGCATCGTACTCGACCTCTATCTCTTCGGTCGCGCTGCCTGAGTCTGGATTTGTCACGGACAATACCAGCCGACCGCCGGTGATCGAGAGCTTGACCGCGCGGCCACGCTCGCTCGACACAGTCGAAACGCGATCAACGGCTGCCTCGAAATCCTTTTTGTCAACGACCAGGCTCTTGTCGTTGTTGACCGGAATGACCCGTGCATAGTCGGGAAAGGTACCGTCGATAAGCTTGGACGTCAGAACCACGTTACCGATCGTAAAACGGATTTTGCCGGCAGAAAGTTCGACCGTGACATCGCCTTCGCCGGTCTCGACCAAGCGTTGGACTTCGCCCACGGTCTTGCGCGGCACGATGATGCCCGGCATGTCGCCCGCGGCGCCTTGCGGGAGCGGCAATTCCACCTGGGCGAGACGGTGTCCATCGGTCGCCACCGCGCGCAGCATCCCCGATTTGGCCGTGCCTGCCGTGTGCAGATAGATGCCGTTGAGATAGTAGCGCGTCTCCTCAGTCGAAATTGCGAACTGGGTTTTGTCGATCAGGCGTTTCAGGTCCGCGGCCGGGAGCTTGAAAGAATGGCTCATCTCGCCGGCGGCGAGATCGGGGAAGTCGCTTTCCGGCAGGGTCTGGAGCGTGAAACGTGAGCGCCCTGCGCGTAGCGAAAGCACCGCGCGATCTCCCGATCCTTCGAGCACAATCTGCGAGCCTTCGGGCAATTTGCGCACAATTTCGTAAAACATATGCGCCGGAACCGTGGTCGAGCCACCGGGCGAAACCTCCGCCGCGATCGAGTCGGTGACCTCGAGATCAAGATCGGTAGCCTTGAGGCTCAGCTTGCCGCGGTCGGCTTTCACCAAGACGTTGGCGAGAATTGGAATGGTATTGCGCCGCTCGACCACGCGGTGGACGTGGCCTAGCGACTTCAAGAGCTCTGCACGCTCGACAGTAACTTTCATGGGAGACCCGCTTCGGCGCCCTTCGAAACGCACCAGTCCAGGCGCAACGGCAAGCCGGCTCTCGCGGGATGCGAAGCCGGGGAGCAAAGGTGACGAAAGAGCGCGTCTTTCGCAAGGGTGCGTTTTTGGCCTGGTGGCATATCCCCAGGCGTCCACAAGCGGCGTAAAAAGCGAAAGGCCCCGTTAGCACGCGAAACGGGGCCTTTGCCAATCGGATAGTGGGCACCTATTCCTGCAATTGCCGCTTGAGGATTTCGATTTCCTCGGCCAGCGCCATATCGTTGCCGACCAGGCCTTCGATCTTGCGTACCGCATGCAGAACAGTGGTGTGGTCGCGGCCGCCAAAGCGCCGGCCAATCTCGGGTAGCGAGCGCAGAGTAAGTGTTTTCGCCAGATACATAGCCACCTGTCGGGGCCGCACGACGTTCGCAGTGCGCCGTGACGACAAAAGGTCCGAGCGGCTGACATTGTACTGGCGCGCCACGACCCGCTGAATGTCCTCGATCTTGACCCGCTTGGGCTCCTGCGGGCGGATCAGGTCACGCACCTCGCGCTCGGCCATTTCCAGCGTCACGGCATGACCAGTGAGCTTATTATGGGCGAGCAGGCGGTTGAGCGCCCCTTCCAGATCGCGGCCATTGTGGGTGACGGTCTTGGCAATATAGCCCAGCACCGGAACCGGCACGTCGAAAGCAGGGTGGTGTGCTCGTGCCGCCATCACCCGAGCCTTGAGGATTTCGAAACGCAATTCTTCGCCGAGGGGCCCCATCTCGACGACCAAGCCGCCGGCCAGCCGCGAGCGCACCCGATCGTCGAGGCTTTCCAAATCCGATGGCGGTCGATCGGAAGCAATGACGACCTGACGACCGGCATCGATCAGGGCATTGAGGGTGTGGCAGAATTCAGCTTGGGTCGATTTGCCTTGCAGGAATTGCAGGTCGTCGATGACCAGCACGCCGATTCCGCGAAGCGCTTCCTTGAAAGCAAGAGCCGTCTGTGTGCGCAGGGCCGAGACAAAGCCGTACATGAATTTTTCTGCGGTCAGATAGAGCACCTTGCGTTCACCTGCGGCATTTCCGGCCCAAGTGACCGCCTGCAACAGATGGGTTTTGCCGAGGCCGACGCCTGAGTGAATGTAGAGCGGGTTAAACATCACGGCGTCGCTGCGTTTGGCGCCCGCCACTTGTTTTGCCGCCGCATGCGCGAGCGTATTGGAGCGGCCAACGACGAATGTATCGAACGTCAGACGCGGGTCGAGAGGGGAGCCGCCGAGCGCCTCATGTACACTCGGATCGCCAACTGACAGGGGCCGCCCATTGCTGTTGGTATAGCGTGCGCCATTTTCGGCGGTACCAATGTCCGGTTTGGCCTTGGGCAGCATCGCGGACTTTAATACTGCCGAACGTACAACCAGCTCGACGCGGGTTACCTTCCCTTCTTGGGCCTGCCAGCAGGCCAGGACGCGCTCAGCATAATGTGACTGAATCCAGCTTTTGAGGAAGCGGGTCGGCACAGACAAACGCACCGAGCCTTCCTCGATTGCCTCCAAGTCCATGCGCGCGAACCAACTCGAATAAACATCCTCGCCGACATCTGCCCGCAAGCGCTCTTTGACTCGTGACCAGCTCTCCTGCTCCCCGTTCGACATTGTATTCTTCTCGATCCGATTAATAGGTGGGACGGACTCGGTTGCCCGGCTTGGCGGCAAGACCGCAAACACGCCGGAAACGGAACGCAACAACACTCGCTTGATGATGTCGTCTGTGAGATGCGGCTCTACCGGAGTTATTAGGGAAGGCGGAGCGGCATCGACGAGGAGTCGAGGAGCGTTGCGTCTTCAGCCCGCGGGTGGCGGAGTAGCGCCTCGGATCCCGATTGTGAAACAAGACGCCGTACGGGACATATGACGGCTGAAATGAAGAGTATATGAAAGCAGGGCTGATTGACCGGCGATGCGGACTACAGCGACACACGAACCTGCACTGGAAGACGCCCATCCAATGCCACCAGCTTTGGTCACCGACCCGATCTCTGCGCCTGTCATGACATCACCCCTCGAATAACTTGCGGGCTTTCGCCCTGTGGTTTTGTTTCTTGTCACTATCTTGGTGTATCTCGGTGCCGCGCTTGAAAAGTCTGCCGCGCGCCGAACTTATTGAGCTTGATCCTTATTTTGCACCGGACTGTCTCGGCGAATTAAAGTGGCTATAAATTTGACGCGAGTGGCAAACCAAAGCCGTTCTCATCCGCCGATGAGCAGTGACGTGGAACCTTGTTTCTGAACGCGCGCGAAGAATTCCCGCGCGCGTTTTCAAGATACACAAGCAAAATGGGCTCGCAACGAAATTTACGAGTGTGGCGGTAAGAGAAAACATAATTTGCGCAGCTGTGGCGCTAGCGCCACTCTTTTGGTGTATCGAACGTGTTGGAGTCGCGCGTAATTTCGACGCTGAAATTATCCGGCCACACTCGACCAAGAATAAAACAATTCGAGATGTACCGCCGGCCAAAAATGCCTGTCACATATGCATTTTTGGGGTCCTTGCGTCGCTTTCCTCTTAAGTCGTTATCGAGGCGAAAAAAAATCTGAGCGAATTTTTGGGTAGCCCCCATTCCAAAAAGCCCGCTGATATCGCTTACCAGCGTGACTCGGCCGATGATTTGATCAAGCAAATCATTGGCGAGCAAATGTATCTGACGCCGCGATGACGTTTTGACTATGGCGACGTTTCAGCCATCTGTTCTCTGTCGGAAGCGCCTTGTTCGGACGTCTTTTACAAGAATCCGGAGCGAATTAGTCCCGCGCGCCGTGCGGCCGGGGCCACGCGCTTACTTGCCGAGCTTGGCAATGCGATGAGCGAGGCGCGAAACTTTCCGGCTGGCATTATTCTTATGTACGACGCCGCGCTGTGCCGCCCGCATGATGACCGGCTCCGCCGCCTTGAAAGCTGACAAAGCCGCATTGCGGTCGCCGCTCTGGATCGCTTCCTCGACCCTGCGCACCGAATTTCGCAGCACCGTTCGCCGCGCCTTGTTCACTTCTGTACGGCGAGCCATCACGCGTGTGGCTTTACGGGCGGACTTGGTATTGGCCATCAATCTCTCATTCGCAGTTGGTGCCTTCGGGATACCCGCGAAAGCAACTAGGTTTTACAAGAAGTTACAGCAGCAAAAAGCGTCGCCGCCAAGGCTGAGGCTTATAGTGAGGCGGCACGCATGCGTCAACGTCCGCAAAGCACTGACTTTAGGCCACGCGCTTGGCTCTCACCGCATCGTGACCGGCGATCACAGACGCGCGGTCAGCGGCCGAGAACGGTGCCAGCGGCGGCTTCACGCGTGCCAAGCCGGCGTCACCATGGATATGAGCAAGCAGTGCTTTGACACCTGAGACGAGGGGCTTGCCATCGAACAGTTTGCGGATCGCGACTGCTGCATCGAGCGCGCCAGTATCACCCTGACTCCAGGCGCGCGCGCAAAGGTCGGAGTTGACATTGGCGGTCGCCGAGATGCAGCCGGCGAAAACGCCCGAGCGAGCTTCGGACAGGCATGCTTCCGTTGACGGGAAGACGGCGAAGGTCTTGGAGATCGCGGCGGCCGAGCGGGCATAGCCCATGTCGCCGGAGGAATCCTTGAGGCCCACGATGCGGGACGAGAACGAGTCGAGCAACCGGCCGATCAAGGTGATGTGCCAGGGCAACCCCGACATTGCCGGGAAATGATAGAGATAAATCGGGATCGGCTTTCGTTCGGTCGCCTTCACCAACGCGTCGATATAGGCGACCAAGCCGTCGTCGGGCACACCTTTGTAGTAGAAGGGCGGCAGCACGAGCGCGCCTGCAAAGCCAAGCTCGGCCGCGTGGCGCGTGAGTGCGACTGCATCCGATACCGCGGCGGCGCCCGTTCCGACCATCAATCGATGCAACGGCAGGCCGTTGGTCTTATAGGCGTCCATGACGCCTTTGCGCTCATCGAGTGAGAAAGAGGTCGCTTCGCCGGTCGTACCGAGCACGTTGAGACCGTCGCAACCATTGTCGAGCAGATAGCGCGCCAGATTGACCGCGCGCTTGAGGTCGGGGGCTCCGCTCTCGTCAATTGGCGTGGCGACCGCGGCGATGACGCCGGAAAGTGTATTAGTCAAAACATTTCTCCCATGGTCTCCATCATGGCCGGCTCGTCACCACAAGTCGCGTTTACCCGACTTGTGCTCACCTAAAATACGGAAGTTGGGCAAGCCCGACTTCCGATGCCACCACGTCTTCCTTCGCTGTCGACAAGAAAGGCGTGGATGCCCGGCACAAGGCTAGTTTCTCAGCCACTTACATTATAGGCGGCAAGCGCTGCCATGTTGACCAGCTGGCTGTCCTTGGCCCCGAGTTGCACGATTTGAACCGGCCGATCGAGCCCGACCAGCAACGGGCCGATGACCGTGGCTCCGCCAAGTTCCTGCAGCATTTTCGTTGAAATCGAGGCCGAGTGAAATGCCGGCATAACCAGCACGTTGGCCGGGCCCGAAAGGCGACAGAAAGGATAGGCCGCAACCAGCTCGGCGTTGAGCGCAACGTCGGCCGCCATTTCACCATCGTACTCAAAATCGACTCGCTTGCCGTCGAGGATCTTGACCGCCTCAATGACGCGCGCCGAACGCTCGCCCGGCGGATGACCGAAGGTGGAGAAGGCGAGCAACGCTAGCCGCGGCTCATAGCCGAGCCGGCGCGCGACACCGGCCGCTTCGATGGCGATCTCGGCAATCTCGTGCGCCTCGGGCATCTCGGTCACCGCGGTGTCGGCCACCAGCACGGTGCGGCCGCGCGCCACGACAACCGAGACACCGATCACGCGGTGGCCCGGCTTGGGATCGATCACGTGACGGATGTCTTCGAGCGCAACGGAGAAATTGCGGGTCACACCGGTTACCATCGCATCGGCGTCGCCAAGTGCGACCATGCAGGCCGCGAAATGATTGCGGTCCTGATTTACCAGGCGTTGGCAATCGCGCACCAGATAGCCGTGGCGTTGCAGCCGCTCGTACAAGAAGTTGATATAGGCGGCGTTGCGGGTCGAAAGTCGCGCATTGACGATCTCGATGCCTTCGCCAAGTTCGATACCGCTGTCGAGTGCGGATTGGCGCACGCGATCTTCGCGTCCGACCAGAAGCGCCGTGCCGAGCCCCTGATGGACGAAGCTCGCCGCAGCGCGGATCACTTGTTCTTCCTCGCCTTCGGCAAAGACCACGCGCTTGGGCTGCCGGCGCAGCCTGTCGAACACTTGCACCAGCGTGCCTGCAATCGGGTCGCGCCGCGCATTCAATTGGTGACGGTATGCAGCCATGTCGACGATCGGCTTGCGTGCGACGCCAGTGTCCATGGCGGCTTGCGCCACTGCAGGCGGTACGTATGAGATCAGCCGGGGGTCGAATGGCACCGGGATAATGTAATCGGGGCCGAATTTCGGCCGCGCGCCGTAGGCGCTGGCGACTTCGTCCGGCACATCTTCACGCGCCAGGTCCGCGAGCGCGCGGGCCGCGGCGATTTTCATTTCCATATTGATGGCAGAGGCGCGCACGTCGAGCGCGCCCCGGAAGATGTAAGGGAAGCCGAGCACGTTGTTGATCTGGTTCGGATAGTCTGATCGGCCTGTTGCCATGATGGCGTCGTCGCGCACTGCCGCTACTTCCTCGGGAGATATCTCCGCGTCGGGATTGGCCATGGCGAAGATGATCGGCTTGGCCGCCATTGACTTGACCATGTCGGCAGTGAAGGCGCCTTTGACCGAGAGCCCGAAGGCGACGTCGGCGCCTTCGAACGCCTGCTCAAGCGTGCGCGCCGTTGTCTTGATGGCGTAGCCCGACTTCCACTGATTCATGCCCTCTTTGCGGCCCTGGTAGATCACGCCCTTGGTGTCGCAGAGGATAAGGTTGTCAGACTTGAATCCGATCGCCTTGAGCAATTCCAGGCACGCGATGCCGGCGGCGCCCGCACCATTGCAGACCAGTTTGGTGGTTGCGATCTCGCGGCCGGTCAGATCGAGAGCGTTGAGCAAACCGGCAGCCGCAATAATGGCGGTGCCGTGCTGGTCATCGTGAAAGACCGGAATGTCGAGCAGTTCGCGCAGTTTCTGCTCGATGATGAAACACTCGGGCGCCTTGATGTCCTCGAGATTGATCCCGCCCCAGCCGGCGCCCAGATAGCGGACGCAATTGATGAACTGCTCCGGGTCCTCGGTGGAGACTTCCAGATCGATGGAGTCGATGTCGGCGAAGCGTTTGAACAGAACCGCCTTGCCTTCCATCACGGGCTTTGCCGCCAGTGCGCCGCGGTTACCGAGCCCCAGGATCGCGGTGCCGTTGGTGATAACGGCGACGAAATTGCCCTTGACCGTGTAGTCGTATGCGCGGCTGGCGTCCTCGGCGATGGCCAGTACCGGCACGGCGACCCCCGGCGAGTAAGCAAGCGACAGGTCGCGCTGGGTTGCCATCGGCTTGGTAGCGATAACTTCCAGCTTGCCGGGTCGGCCAACGCTGTGAAATTGCAGGGCTTCCTGGTCGGTAAAGGTGGGCCGGTTGCGGCCAGCGGGGGGCTTGGCGGGCATTGGTACTCCATGAACGCGACCGGTGCGCCGGCGCTAGCGACGTTAGCGGATGCAACCATTATGACTCAAGGGAAGCCGGCTGCTGCCGATGGTACGGTTGAATGAAAGACGGCCACGGGTTAATCGGTGCCACACAAAAGGTCATATGATTGGTTGATTGGGGGCTATGATCCGTTTCCTCTTCCGCTTCGTCGGTCTGATCTGCCTGGCTGCGGGCTTTATCCTGCTGATCTATGACGGCACCAAGTCGATCGCAGGTAATGCTCTTTTCCTCACCAGCGTGCGCACGCTGTGGGAATTGATCAACGCCGGCAGCCTCGCAAAGCTCGAACCGATGATCCGGCCATATGCCGGGGGTTACCTCTGGGACCCGCTTATGGTCGCTATCCTGGCGGCGCCGAGCTGGGGCCTGCTTGGCTTTTTTGGCATCCTGTTCCTCGTGCTTGGTCGCAAGAAAAAGCCACTGATCGGGTACGCGCGGCCGTAAAACCCGGGTTGGCGTGCTGGCCGAAACGTGATTGCCATGAGCGTTTAAGCCAGGCCCCGCCCGACATATATTGTGGTCAGCGATTGCAGGAGAACCAAGCATGTTCGGCTTCAAGAAAGTTGCCATGCCCAAGCCCGGCGAGGCGTTGTCGGGCCGCGCAAATCCGATCCGCACCGCCACCGCCCATTTCGTCAATCACCGCGCGTTGAAGGGGCCGTATCCGGAGGGCTCCGAAAAGGCGATGTTCGGCCTCGGCTGCTTTTGGGGCGCCGAGCGCAAGTTCTGGGAGTTGGGTGACGGTATTCACGTCACGGCGGTCGGGTATGCCGGCGGCATGACACCAAATCCGACCTATGAGGAGGTCTGCTCAGGTCGCACCGGCCACAACGAGGTTGTGCTGGTGGTCTATGACCCGAAGAAGATTTCCTACGACACGCTACTCAAGACTTTTTGGGAAAGCCACGACCCGACGCAAGGCATGCGCCAGGGGAACGACGTTGGCACTCAATATCGCTCGGGCATCTATACCTTCGACGCCGCGCAGCGTCAGGCAGCGGAGGCCTCGAAGGCGATGTACGAGCAGGAGCTCAAGAAAAAGCGCTACGGTGCGATCACCACCGAGATCGTCGACGCCCCGGAGTTCTATTTCGCCGAGGACTATCACCAACAGTATTTGGCCAAGAATCCGATGGGCTATTGCGGGCTTGGCGGTACGGGGGTGTCTTGTCCGATCGGCACCGGCGCCAAGCTCACGCAAGGCGCGCCGGTCTGACTCTCGCCGCTGCGCCATTGCGGCTGGCGGGGATGGCCTAATTCGCGAAAGCGGGACCCGGACGAATTGAGTTTCTGGATTCTCGCTTACGCGGAAATGAGCGAACGCAAGCAATCGTCTATTTTTTCATATGCTTCGCGAGAAACTCCTGCGTGCGCTTCCACGCGAGGTCGCCGGCAGCCTTATTGTAGCTCGCGCGCTCGTCACAATAGAAGCCGTGGGCGGCGCCGGGATAGACGTAGGTTTCAGCCTGCGACTGTTTCTTTTTGATTTCTTCCATCACCGTCAGAGGGATTCCTTCATCTTTCTCGCCGAAATGCATTTGCAGTGGACATTTCGGTTTCTCGTCGGCGAACTTGCCGATCATGCCGCCATAGAAGGCAACCGCGGCCGAGAACCCCGGAATGCGACAAGCGGCCAGAAACGCCGCGGTGCCGCCCATGCAGAAACCGACAACACCGAGCGGGCCAGTGCCTTTGAGATCGCCCTGCGCGGCGGCAATGTCGGCCATCATGTGATCCCAGTTGAGATTGCCGAGATAGCTGCGGGCATGAGCGATTTCGTCTGGCGTATAGCCGCTTTCGAAATTGCGCACGAAACGGTCAAAGACCGCCGGGGCAACCGCGACATAGCCGAGCGCAGCCAGTCGGTCGCAGATCGCGCGGATGTGGTGATTGACCCCGAAAATTTCCTGCACCACCACCATGCCGCCCTTCGGCGTTCCCGAGGGATCGGCGCGGTAAGCGCCGAGCGAGTGCTTGTCGGTGGTGGTCAAAGTGAACTGCTTACCCAAAGGTACCTCCCGTAATTTTTTGAGACAAAAAACCCGGGCCGGCTTTTAGCATGGCTGGCGCTGGCCTAACCAGCCTGTAGCGCACCATTCGCTACGCTCAGACTGCGCAGCACCCGGGATACGAATCACGCAAATGCCTTCGTCAGCAGCTCGTAAGATCGTTTTCGCGCCGCGTGGTCGAACAGCATGGTGGTCACCATGAGCTCATCGGCTTTGGTGGACTCGATCAGAGGCATGAGCTTCGCCTTCACCGTTTGCGGTGAGCCGACCGAAAGCCGGGTGCGGTTCTGTGCGATCCGTGCGCGATCGATTGGCGCATAGTCATAACTGGCGGCGTCTTCTGGTGAAGCGAGCGGTTGAAACTCGCCTTTGGCGCGCCGCACGAAATTGAGATCAACGGTTGTTGCCAACCTTTCAGCTTCCCGATCAGTGGCGGCACAGACCACATGCGTTGCCAGGATGGCATAGGGCTTGTCATGCGATGGTGACGGCTTAAAATTGTGGCGGTAGAGCCGCATTGCTTCAGCTGCGTCGAAATTTGCAAAGTGATGGGCAAAGGAAAATGCCGCGCCGATATGTCCCGCAAGTTGCGCGCTATAGTCCGAGGAACCAAGCAGATAGATCGGCGGCAGTGGCACGTCGGACGGCATCGCACGCACGTTGTGAAACGGGTGACCGGCAGGAAATCCGCGGGTCTCCAGCAGCATCAATTCGTTGAAGCGGTCGAGGAAATCGTCCTCCTCGCTGATGCCTTGCCGGCGTCGAAGCGCATAGGACGTCGCTGGGTCGGTGCCAGGCGCGCGACCTAGGCCAAGATCGATACGGCCGGGAAAGAGCGCTTCCAGGACCTTGAAACGCTCAGCCACCATCAAGGGCGCGTGGTTCGGCAGCATCACGCCGCCCGAACCGATGCGCATATTCCTGGTCACCGCCGCGATCTGCCCGATCATGATGTCGGGCGCCGAACTTGCGATCGCCGGCAAATTATGGTGTTCGGCCACCCAATAGCGCGTAAAGCCGAGGCCATCGGCGAGCCGCGCCAGATCGAGGGAATTTCGCAGGGCCTGTGCGGCCGTGGAGCCGGCCGAAACAGGCGAGAGATCGAGGATGGATAGCGGGATCATGACTGGTGGTTCACACACTAACATGTGAGCGCCGTCTTTTCGCCTGCATGATCCGGCGTATGATAAACGGGAGCCGATTGGGGGAGCGTTTCGATGGCTTCATTGATCGAATGGAAGGTGCCGCAAGCGGTGCAGCCGCGTGCGGAGGATTATTCCTACGATCTGGAGCGCGCGCTATCTTCGGTCGTTGGCCTTCATTCGATTATTCCACCGGATGCCTTCACCGCCGACACGCTCGGCGTCGAGCGCGCCGGCAACGGCGTATTGATCGACGATGGCCTGGTGCTGACCATCGGTTATCTGATCACCGAGGCCGATACCGTATGGCTTCATCTCGGCGATGGTCGCGTGGTGCAAGGTCACGCGCTTGGTTTCGACCAGGAAACCGGCTTCGGTCTTGTGCAGGCTCTTGGCAAAATCGATTTGCCCTCACTTAAGATCGGTTCTTCGAAATCCGCCGAGGTCGGCGAACGCGTGGTCGTCGGCGGCGCCGGTGGGCGCACGCGATCGCTGGCCGGGCGCATCGCTGCGAAGCAGGAGTTTGCCGGCTATTGGGAATATGTGCTGGACGAGGCCATCTTCACATATCCCGCACACCCGAACTGGGGCGGCACCGCGCTGATTTCAGGCGAGGGCAAGCTGATCGGCATCGGCTCGCTGCAACTCGAGCGTGCGCGCGAAGGCAAGAACGAGCATCTCAACATGGTCGTGCCAATCGATCTGCTTAATCCTGTGCTCGACGATCTGCGAAAATTCGGCCGCGCCAATCGGCCGGCAAGGCCATGGCTTGGGCTTTATTCAACTGAGATCGAAGACAAGATCATAGTCGTCGGCATCGCGCCGAAGGGACCAGCCGCGCGTGCTGAGATCAAAACGGGCGACGTCGTGGTGGCCGTCAAGGGAGAGCGTGTGTCGACGCTTGCCGGCTTCTACCGTAAGGTGTGGGCACTCGGCCGCGCCGGCGTCGAAGTGCCGCTCACTCTTTATCGCGAGGGGGTCACTTTCGATGTGCGGGTGAATTCATCGGACCGCACAAAGTTTCTCAAAGGCCCACGGTTGCACTGAACGGCCGCACATCAGGTCTCTTCTATTGCGTCCACGCGGTCCGGATAAAAAGCCAGATACTCCTTGATCTCACCGACCGCCGGGAACGGCTGCTCGTAACTCCATACCGCGTTCTCAGCGCGGCTGCCGTCGACGACGATGCTGAAATAATTTGCATCGCCTTTATAAGGACAGTGCGTTTGATGATCGGTGCGCCTAAGCAGCCTCATGTCGACATCGGCGCGCGGAACATAGAAGACGAGCTTGTAGCTTGCCTCCTTCAAGGTAAGCGCGTGCGTGCTATCGGCAATGGCGTGTCCTGCAAACGTGACGCGCACCCGGTTGCCGTTTTTGGCGATTGTGATCGGATGGTCGGGGCCGGGAAGTTTCATTGCGCTCGTTTCGCTGTCCTATGGATAATGGTTTGTAAACTGCAACGCACGCGGACACGCGCGCCTTCGTTTAGTTAAGTGCGAATTTCCGGCCGTCCACCGTCGATTGCGAAAAGTTGAACGATCACCCTCAATGAAAACTACAGAATCTGCGCTCTAGATTGTGGACGGTTTAAAGTATCGGTCACGCGGGTCTCATGGCCAACAAACAAATCGAAAAGATGATCCAGGGTCTCAATATCCTGGTGGTCGATGACAATGCCTACATGCGCCGGCTCACGCGCTTGATGTTGACCAATCTTGGCGCCAAGTCGGTGCTTGAGGCCGCTGATGGTCTCGCTGCGCTTGAAGCAATCCGCACCTGCGATCCCGATGTTATGCTGCTCGATTGGGACATGCCGGTACTCAATGGTATCGAAGTATTGCGCATCGTTCGCTCGCCCGGGGTCTTCCCGCGCCCCAATCTCCCGGTGATCATGCTGACAACGCGCGCGCAGCGCGCATATGTGCACGAAGCCCTGCGAGCGGGCGCCAACGAATTCCTGCTCAAGCCTACGTCGCCTAAAGCCTTGTGCGACCGCTTGACTTCCATCGTGTTCAAGCCACGGCCGATGGTGAAGCTCGGCAACTATTATGTGCCTGAGCCGCGACGCATGTCGGCGCCGCGGGAGGCGGCCGCGGCGGGTTAGCTCTGGTCGGACAATCTCGGCGCAGGCCAATCAGATTCTTGTCCGTTTTCGTCCGTTGTCATCCGTATGGATGATGTGACGCCGCGCCCGATCGTGACAAAAGTCGAGCCACTGGCGCCCAGGACACATGGTTTGGCGCTCCACACCGAATGGGGGTATCTCGTGGACCTTCGACGACGTCGATTTTTGTATCTGACCGCAGGTGCTGCGGCTTTCCCGGCCATTGCCGGCATTGCAAGAGCCCAGACTTATCCGATCAAACCCGTGCGCGTCATCGTGCCATTTGCCGCTGGCGGGCCAACGGATGTCTTTGCGCGGCTGATCGCGCTGTCTCTTTCACGGACGCTTGGCCAGCAATTCTATGTCGAGAATCAACCGGGCGCGGGCGGAAATCTCGGCATGGGCGCGGGCGCCCGAGCGGCGCCCGACGGCTATGCAATCACGATTGTCAGCACGAGCTTCGTCGTCAATCCCAGCCTCTATGCGAAAATTCCGTACGACCCATTGAAGGATTTTGCTCCGGTCACTCTGGCAGCCGCTTCGCCCAATGTGTTGGTAATTCATCCATCAATTCCCGCCAATAACGTCAAGGAGCTGGTTGCGTTTCTTAAGGCAAATCCCGGCAAGTACAGCATTGCCCACCCCGGCGTCGGCACTACGTCACAGCTTTCAGGAGAAATGTTCAAGCACACACAGGATCTCGATCTTGTATCGGTGCCATTCAACGGCTCGGCTCCGGCCATTCAATCGGCGCTCGCCGGTCATACGCCGATCGCCTTTACCGTGCTCACTCCGGCCGTTCCGCAGGTCAAGGAAGGCAAACTACGTGCGCTTGCGGTCACGACGCCGAAGCGCTCGCCCGCGCTGCCGGACGTGCCGACTTTGATGGAAGCCGGCTTGCCCGATCAGGATTCTGACACGATGCAGGGAGTTCTTGTTCCCGCCCACACGCCACAGACGGTTATCACTATGCTGCATCGCGAGATCGGTAAGGCGATGGCCGAGTCGGAGGTCGCGCGGAAACTGGATTCGCTTGGTTTCGAAACGATCGCCAGCACGCCGGATGAATTCTCTGCACGTATACGGGCTGACATCCCGAAGTGGGCGAAGGTGATCCAGACGGCCAACATCAAAGTGGAGTAGGGCGATCGCTGATCGCGAAGTGGCGCGCCCGAGACGATTCGAACGTCCGACCTTTGCCTTCGGAGGGCAACGCTCTATCCAGCTGAGCTACGGGCGCCTGTTAGCCTCAATAGACGAAACGCCGGCCAGCGGCAACGGGTCGGGTTGTTTCCCTGGCCCGCGCAAATGCAACGGTTCTTGAGCTTTCTGTGGTTAAGCCCGCCGTCCGCGGGGTCCCGGCTATGCGCATCAAAAAGAATCCCTTAGTGCTAAAAAGGTTCGCGCATTGTGCGCCTCCAAGGAGCATTTTCAAATGGTAGCAGCCGCTTCATCCAAGCCGAAGGCCGGCAAGCCGGTCACCACCAAGCATCTGGCCGCCGCGCTCTCGGAACAGCATCAGCTCACCAAGAAGCAGGGTCTGGAGATGATGGAAGAACTGATCGGCATGATTACCAAGCACCTTAAGAAGGGGGAGCGGGTGAAGATCTCCGGACTCGGCGTCCTGCTGGTGCGCAAGCGCGCTGCTCGGATGGGCCGCAACCCGATGACTGGTGAAGCGATAAAGATCAAAGCCAGCAAGAAGGTCGCGTTCCGCGCCGCCAAGGACTTGAAGATGGCGATTTGAACCGCTGTCAAATTCAGCCCCGTAAAACCCCGCCGGCTACTGGCGGGGTTTTTGTTTGCGAAGCATGAGCCAAGACGTATCCACAAACCTTCTTGATTTTATTCCTATATGATGATATTCCTATTTTTGTCCTGCTCATCGAGGGGCGTCATCTAGAGGCGTCTTGATGATGGAGCGGGACGCGGCGCCTGCGGGCGTGCCTCGCAAGCACGCACTCGGGCGGCGCCGGGGCTCCACCCGGTGGCCACTACGGGCTGCCCGCCAGGAGCTGGCTGACGGCTGGTCATCCACAAGTCGGATGACCCCCGCAAAGCGTGCCCGGCCGCCGGAAGGAAGAACGCCGCGATGGCGCGCCGAGAGGCGCCCGCGTTCTCGAGAGGGAACGCGGCACGACAGAACAATGGTTGCGCCACTTGGCGCGCCATCCCCCTCTATTTCAGAGGGGTACGGAAGAGGGACGACGGCGTACCCGGCGCCGCAAAGAATACGGGTGGCGAAGCGTTGGCTACGAGGGTGCGCGAAGGTCTATAATGCGTTTAGTATTCCGAGGAGGTTTCATGTCGCAAGCGGCCGAGAAACGCGGTGGTATGCCGGCGATGCTCAAAGACGCGGCGTTCGTGTGGGAGGACCCGCTCGATCTCGAAAGCGAACTGACCGAAGAAGAGCGCATGGTGCGCAACACCACCCGCGGCTTCGCGCAAAGCTATCTGGCGCCGCGCATCACCGAAGCCTACCGCGACGAGAAATATGATCCCGGCATGCTGCCCGAGATGGGCAAGCTTGGCCTGCTTGGACCGACAATTCCGGAAGAGTATGGCGGCGCGGGCCTCGGCTATGTCGCCTACGGGCTCATCACACGTGAACTCGAGCGCGTTGACTCCGGATACCGCTCCTCGATGTCAGTGCAGTCGTCGCTGGTGATGTATCCGATCTACGCCTACGGCACCGAGGCGCAGCGCCGCAAATATCTGCCGAAGCTTGCCACTGGCGAGTATATCGGTTGCTTCGGTCTGACCGAGCCGGATCACGGCTCCGATCCCGGTTCGATGGTGACGCGCGCGGAGAAGGTGTCCGGTGGCTACAAGCTCAATGGCGCCAAGACCTGGATCTCAAATGCACCGGTTGCACATGTCGCAGTGGTGTGGGCGAAGCTCGACAATGTCATCCGCGGCTTCCTGGTCGAGCGCGGCGCCAAGGGTTTTTCCACGCCGAAGATTGAGGGCAAGTTGTCATTGCGCGCGTCGATCACCGGCGAAGTCGTGCTGGAAGACTGCGTGGTACCGGAGGAGAACCTGCTGCCGAATGTGAAAGGCCTCGCTGGTCCGTTCGGGTGCCTTAACAATGCGCGCTACGGCATCGCCTGGGGGGCTATGGGTGCTGCTGAATTCTGCTGGCATCGGGCGCGGCAATATGTGCTCGACCGCAAGCAGTTCGGCCGTCCGCTTGCTGCCAATCAGCTGGTGCAGAAGAAACTCGCTGACATGCAGACCGAAATTGCGATCGGGCTGCAAGGCGCATTGCGGCTCGGACGAATGCTGGAAGCCGGCAAAGCCGCGCCACCGTCAATTTCCTTGATGAAGCGCAACAATTGCGGCAAGGCGCTCGATATCGCGCGGCTCGCGCGCGACATGCATGGCGGCAATGGTATTTCGGAGGAATACCACGTCATGCGCGTGCTATCGAACCTGGAGACGGTCAACACCTACGAGGGCACGCACGATATCCACGCATTGATCCTCGGTCGCGCGCAAACCGGCATCCAGGCATTTTTCTGATTTGTCCGCCTTCGGCGGACTCTTTTTCCAATGGACATTTTCACCATTGTTCTTCTGGCCGGTACCGGCGTTGTTGCCGGCATTATTGCGACGATCGTTGGCGGCGCCGCAGTGGTCATTTATCCCGCACTCATCGCGACCGGCGTGCCGCCGCAGCTTGCGGCTGTTTGCAATCTTGCCTCCATTGTGCCCGCGACCATGCTGGCAGCGTTGGCCGATCGCACGCAATTGCCGCCGTTCAACCGCGCCTTTGTGGGTCTGATCATCGCCTCGATTGTGGGCGCCGGACTTGGCGCCGTTCTTCTAGTGTCGACGCCGGACCGGATGTTCGCGCAGATCGTGCCGCTGCTGCTGGGCTTTGCCACGTTGCTGTTTGCCTATTCCGAAAGGATCAGCCGCTGGCTGCGCGCCCGAGCCGAGGGGCGCGGACACGCCATCGCGTTCAACTTTGCCAGCCTGAAAGTGATTTTGCCCGTCTCACTCTACGGCGGTTATTTCGGCGCCGGGGTCGGCATCCTGATGCTCGGGGTGTTCTCGCTGGCGACCGGTGGCGATTACCGCGCCGCCAATGTCGCCAAAAACTTCGTCTCCAGTCTCAACGGCTTCGCCGCGACCCTGGTGTTCGCAAGCCACGGCGCCGTGCTTTGGCCGCAAACGCTCGCGCTCGCGGCCGGGACTATTTTCGGCGGACTGATCGGGGCCTACGTGGCGCGCATCATCCCGCGCAACGTCGTGCGCGTGCTGATCGTTGTTGTCGGTGCCGCGCTGACGGTCGCTTTCGCACGACGGTATTGGTTTTAGATCGCGGCAGCGTTCACGCTGTATGCCATGGCGGCAACACGCGCGGTCATTGCGCTGTTCGGATCGCTCAGTGGATCGATGACGGTGAAATGATTGGCGCCGGCGATCTCCTCGTAGCGCGTGAGCGCCTGGGCGCGTCGCCAGGCTTCGACGATCGATTTGCTCTGCCGCAAAAACTCGCTCGATTCCAGCGCGCCCACCACTGCATCAAGACTCCGCCCGGCCGGCACGTTCCAGTGCAGAGGAGATATCCGCCGTGCTTCCGCTTCGTCGAGCCGCAAATCCTGGTTTTGCGAGACATGCACCAGCGGGAGGAGATCGAACACGCCGGAGATCGCGTAGGCGGCGGGCACGAGATCGGCTGGGGCGTCGGATGCGAGGGCTTTCCAATCTTGCGCAACCATGCAGGCGGCAAGATGCCCACCGGCGGAATGACCATAGATGACGATGCGCTGGCGGCGTTTCCGCCAAAGAAAAAGACAAGCCGTGCGTATTTGCTCGATGATGTCGGCGATCGACACGTGCGGACAAAGATCGTAGCCGACGACTGCGACTGTGATACCGCGCGCGTTCGGGCCCGCCGCCAGTTGCGAAAACATCGAAGGTTCTAGCGAGCGCCACCAGCCGCCATGAATAAACATGGCCAGCGGCGCATGGTCGTCGTCCTTCGCCGGGAACGTATCGATTGTCCGTCGCAACGACGGTCCATAACTGATCCCGAGTTTTACGTTGTGCGCCGACGCCCGATACGCAGCCGCTTCGCGCTGCCAGCGCGCAAAAATCTCTGGATGTTTGGGCACCCGGGCGCGATTGTCGTATTCAACCTCGTAATCGATGGACATGGCAGTCCCCTGAGAGCAGGCGCGAATAGAACCCAGCTTTGCGCCGGGCCGAAACAACGTTATTTGTTAGCCATGAAAATCGACGGCAAGCAAATGCCCAGCATTTGGGTCGAAAACGACGGCGCAAGTGTTGGCATTATCGACCAGACCCAGCTGCCACATCGCTTTGCGGCTGTGCGGCTTGCCACGCTTGAAGATACCGCCCAGGCGATCAAGACGATGCAGGTGCGCGGGGCTCCTCTGATCGGAGCGGCTGCGGCCTATGGTGTCTGGCTGGCCCTGCGCGCCGATGCATCGGATGAAGCGCTCGAACGCGCCTGTGCCGGGCTTTTCGCCACGCGACCGACCGCGATCAACCTGAAATGGGCGCTCGACGAGATGCTGGCGGCTGTGCGCAACCGCCCGCGTGTCGAGCGGGCCGAGGCAGCCTTGCGCCGCGCAAACGAGATAGCCGCCGAGGACGTGACCATCAACCAGGCCATTGGGCGGCATGGGCTGAAAATCATTGAGGGAGTTGCCGCCGGGAAAAAGGGCGAGCGCGTGAATTTGCTCACCCATTGCAATGCCGGCTGGCTGGCGACGGTCGATTGGGGCACCGCGACTGCACCGATCTATATGGCGCACGACAAAGGCATCCCGCTGCACGTATTCGTCGACGAGACGCGGCCGCGAAACCAAGGCGCCTCGCTCACGGCTTGGGAACTCGGCCATCACGGGGTGCCGCATACCGTGATTGCCGACAATACTGGTGGCCATCTGATGCAGCATGGCCTCGTCGATATGGTGATCGTGGGTGCCGACCGGGTCACCGCGCAAGGTGACGTTTGCAACAAAATCGGCACTTATCTCAAGGCTCTCGCCGCCCACGATAACGAAGTGCCGTTTTACGTGGCGCTGCCGTCGCCGACCATCGACTTCACCGTCACCGATGGCCTTGCCGAGATACCGATCGAGCAGCGTGAGGATGACGAAGTTACGACCATTAAAGGGAGGACCAAAGAGGGACGCCTGGAGACCGTGCAGCTAGTGCCGGACGGCTCGCCCGTCGCAAATTATGCTTTCGATGTCACGCCGGCCCGGCTTATCACCGGGTTGATTACCGAACGCGGCGTTATCGCCGCAAATCGCGCCGCGCTCGCGCAAGCTTTTCCCGAGCGCGTCGAAGTCCGGCCAAAATCAAATCGCAAGGTAAGCTGATGGCATTGCTGTCCACATCGCTCGCACTGCCCGTCGACGGGCGTCAGTCGGAAACCGCGCTCGCCATCGCCCGCGGCACCGCGCGGCTGTTGCATGCACATGGACGCTGCGTGGTCAGCGAATTGCCTTTGCCCTCCGGCCGGCGCGCCGATCTCGTCGCTCTCGATCCGAGCGGCGAACTCTGGATCGTCGAGATCAAGTCATCGGTTGCTGATTTTCGCGCCGATCAGAAATGGCACGATTATCGCGCGCACTGTGACCGGTTGTTCTTTGCAACGACGATCGAGGTGCCCTGCGAAATCTTCCCTCCCGACACCGGACTGATCGTGGCCGACGCCTTTGGCGCTGAATTCAAGTGCGAGGCGCCCGAGCACAAACTACCGGCGGCAACACGTAAATCGATGATGTTGCTGTTTGCCCGTGCCGCTGCAATGCGCTTGCAATCGCTCGCCGATCCCACCGGGCCTTATGGCGATGCCGACTGATTGTCAGCGTGGTGCGCGTTTGGCCAGAATGCGTTGCAGAGTACGGCGGTGCATGTTGAGGCGGCGCGCGGTTTCCGAGACATTGCGGCCACACAATTCATAGATGCGCTGGATGTGTTCCCAACGCACGCGATCGGCTGACATCGGGTTTTCCGGGGGATCGATCTTGACGTTGTCCAACGCGAGCAACGCGGCCACGACGTCGTCGGCGTCGACCGGCTTGGCCAGGTAGTCGACAGCGCCGAGCTTCACGGCATTCACCGCGGTCGCGATATTGCCGTAGCCGGTAAGGATGATGCCGCGTGCGTCGGGCCGCCGGCGCTTGAGCGCGGATATCACATCGAGGCCGTTGCCGTCGCCAAGCCGCATGTCGACGACCGCAAAAGCGGGCGCCGCTTTTTCCACTTGCAGCAGGCCATCGGAAACCGACTCTGCGGTCGTAACGGTAAAGCCGCGTTGCTCGAGCGCCTTGGCGAGTCGCTGCAGGAAGGAATAGTCGTCCTCGACGATCAGCAAAGATCGTTCGCCGGAGATTTTTTCTTTTGCCGCCGCATTGGCGGTGTCACTTGTCATAGCGTCCACGGCATCACCAGCGCACTAAACCCGCGTGCATCCTAGCTCGTATGGGGTGCAAATCGCACGCAACAAATAGTGATTTTGCCCGCCGGGCTCAAGTTGCTGCGAATGTTAATGATTGCTCAAAATCGCTGCGGCTCCAGCTTAATTTTATGACTGCGCCGCGTTCTGGCAGGGGCTTATTTTCAAATAATAGCGTCGCGCCTGAACGCTCGAGCAGCGTCTTGGCGATAAAGAATCCAAGGCCCAGGCCGGCCGATTCTTCCCCGGTATCATTTTGGTGATGCCGGCGGCTGGTCACGTAGGGTTCACCAATTCGAGCCAGGATTTCCGGGGCAAATCCTGGTCCATCGTCGCCGATCGTGACCCCGACGGAGTCCTCATTCCACTGCGCCTCAACCGAAACACGATCGCCCGCAAAATCGACCGCGTTTTCCAAGAGATTGCCGAGCCCGTAGAGGATGGCTGGATTGCGGGCGCCGACCGGTTCTGTGCTGCGGTCGCTCGGTGCGGTCACGTCGATGGTCACACCGAAATTGCGATGCGGTGCAACGACTTCCTCGATGAGAGCCGTCAGCGGCATACGGTCGAACGGTTCGCCGCCTGCCGACAGTTCGGTCAACTTGGCCAGGATATCGCGGCAGCGTGTTGCCTGCTCTCGCAAAAGCCGCACGTCATCGCCGTGCGGTGCGTTGGGGGCGATCGCACGCTCCAGTTCCTTGGCAATAACCGAAATGGTGGAAAGCGGCGTGCCCAGCTCGTGGGCGGCCGCAGCGGCAAGTCCGTCAAGCTGGGAAAGATGTTGTTCGCGCGCGAGCACCAGTTCGGTCGCAGCAAGCGCATCCGAGAGCTGGCGCGACTCCTCGGTGATCTGCCACGCGTAAACTCCGATAAAACCAATCGCGAGCAGAATGCATAACCAGACGCCCATCATGTAGATCGGCGGCAACTGCAACGGGTCGTCGCTGTCCCACGGGAGCGGGTAGTGCACAAACACCAGTATCGTGGCGCAGGCGACCGCAAAGCCGCCGAGCAAAAGGGTGAACCGCGGCGGCAGCGCGGTTGCCGATAGCAGGACCGGTCCCAGAAACATGAAGGCAAAGGGGTTCTGTAATCCGCCCGTCAGGAACAAGAGTACCGCCAGCTCCGCAATGTCGAAGGCCAGCAGCCAGGCGGCGCGATCAGGCTCGAGCCGCTGCGTCATGTGAAAACGCAGCCGCAGCGCCACATTGAGCCAGGCGGCCAGTGCGATTGCCGCAAGGCAGGCATAGATCGGCAGTTCAAAATCGAGCCCGTAATAGACCACCAGGACTGCGGTGGTCTGCCCGATGATCGCGAGCCAGCGCAGCCGCACCAACGTATCGAGGCGCACATTGCGGCGCGGATGGTGGGGGCTGAGGCCGAACACGGGCATGAGGCAGTCTAACGCCACGCCGTGCGTGCACAAATTACCCCCGGTTCGTGGGGCTTGCACTTCCTGCGGCGGAGCGTCACATCTTTCGCCGTATGGATGCGCAAAACACGTCCGCCATCGCAGTCGATCAATTGGTCAAGCGCTACAAGGGCGTGGCGGCAGTTGACGGCATCTCCTTTCGTCTGACGCCTGGCTCAATCACCGGACTGCTCGGCGGTAATGGCGCCGGCAAGACCACGACAATTGCAATGATTATGGGGCTGGTCACACCCACTTCCGGCACGGTCACCGTGCTCGGTGTGCGAATGCCGGAGGAGCGCTACAGGGTGCTGCACAGGATGAATTTCGAGAGTCCCTACGTCGACATGCCAATGCGCCTCACGGTGCGGCAAAACCTGTCGGTCTTTGCGCAGCTCTATGCGGTGAAGGACATTGACGAACGCATCGGCAGCTTGGCTGCCGAACTCGATCTAACCGAATTTCTCGACCGGCCGACCGGCAAGCTCTCAGCTGGACAGAAGACGCGGGTCTCGCTCGCAAAAGCGCTTCTCAATAAACCGGAAGTACTGTTGCTTGACGAGCCAACTGCGTCGCTTGACCCCGACACAGCCGATTGGGTTCGCTCGCGCCTAGAGCGCTATCGCAGTGCGCAGGGCGCAACCGTGTTGCTTGCCTCACACAACATGAGCGAAGTCGAACGCCTGTGCGAGCGCGTCATCATCATGAAGAAAGGTCATATCGAGGACGACGATACGCCTACGCGTCTGCTCTCGCGCTACGGCCGCGAGACCCTGGAAGAGGTGTTCCTTGATGTGGCCCGCGGGCGGCGACACAGCGAGGCCGCACAATGATCGACAGCGATACCGGCGTGGAATTCTCGTTCAATCGCGTCGCCGCCATGGTGCGTCGTTACTGGTATCTGTTGCGCTCCTCGTGGCCACGCATCCTCGATCTGATCTATTGGCCGACCGTCCAGATGCTGATGTGGGGTTTTCTGCAGGTCTACATTTCGCAGAACGCCGGATTTTTTGCTCGCGCCAGCGGTGTGTTCATCGGTTCGGTGCTGTTATGGGACATCCTGTTCCGCGGCCAGCTTGGCTTTTCCATTTCGTTTCTCGAAGAGATGTATGCACGCAACCTCGGCAACATCATGATGTCGCCGCTTCGTCCGACCGAATTCCTGCTCGCACTCATGATCATGAGCATTGTGCGCTTGTCGATCGGCATGATCCCGGTGTCGTTCCTCGCCATCGCCTTCTTTGGGTTTAATCTGTGGGCGCTCGGTTTGGCGCTCGTCGCTTTTTTCGTCAATCTCATTCTGACGAGTTGGGCGGTTGGCATTTTTGTCGCCGGCCTGTTGCTACGAAACGGTCTCGGCGCCGAGAGCATGGCTTGGACCATCATGTTTCTGTTTCTGCCGCTGACCTGTGTGTACTACCCGGTCGCGGTCTTGCCGGGCTGGCTTCAGTATTTCGCCTGGGCGCTACCGCCGACTTATGTCTTTGAAGGTATGCGCGCCTTGGTGATCGACCATGTGTTCCGCGCCGATCTGATGGTGCAGGCCTTTGCGTTTAATGTGGTCATGTTCGCGGCTGCATCATTTGCTTTCCTCAAGCTTTTGCAGAGTGCGCGTGTGCAGGGCTCGCTTTTACAGACCAGCGAGTAGTGGAAAAGCCCTTTATTTCTGTGGACTTACGACGAGGATCCGCGTTGTAAACCGGACGCGAAGAACTTATCTGTATGTTGACGCTATGAAGGAAAAACGACAGTCTCCCGCACCGCAGCGAGGGCCGGGGTCTGATTCTATGGCAATTGGTGAATTCGGCGGGGCAGCAACGCTCTCCGACGACAACGGCACGTTGCTGGCGTCGCCGATGTATTGGTTTTACGAGCTGGCCCACGCCGCGCTCAATCCCTCGCGAGCTTTCGCAGACGCCACGCGACTGTTCTTCAAAAATCCCGCCAATCCGCTTGCCCACACGGCCTACGGCAAGTCGGTGGCGGCGACGATGGAGTTGTTCGAACGTTCAACCCGCCGCTATCGACGCCCGGAATGGGACATCAATTCAACCACCGTCGGCGCCGAGAAGATTCCGGTGCATATCAAGAACGTGTGGGAGCGCCCCTTCTGCCGGCTCTTGCATTTTGAGCGCTCATTTGAGCGACCGCCGCGCCGGCCACAGCCGAAATTGCTGATCGTTGCGCCAATGTCGGGCCATTACCCGACGCTGCTGCGCGGCACAGTGGAGACCTTTCTTCCAAATCATGATGTCTACATCACCGAATGGGTTGATGCGCGCATGGTGCCGCTGGCGGAGGGGCGCTTCGATCTCGACGACTACATCGATTACGTCATCTCGATGCTTCATATGCTCGGTGGCGACGTGCATGTGATCGCGGTTTGTCAGCCGTCAGTGCCGGTACTCGCCGCTGTCGCGCGGATGGAGGCTGACAACGATCCGAATGTGCCACATTCGATGGTGCTGATGGGCGGGCCGATCGACACACGCATCAATCCCAACGAGGTCAACAAGCTCGCAGAACGGCGCGGACTCGGCTGGTTCCGCACCCATGTCATTACCAAGGTGCCGTTTCCGCATCCGGGCGTGATGCGCGACGTCTATCCGGGCTTCCTGCAGCTTCATGGCTTCATGAGCATGAATCTCGATCGGCACATCGAGGCGCACCACAATTTGTTCTTGCATCTGGTCAAGGGTGACGGCGATTCCGCGCAGAAGCACCGGGAATTCTACGACGAATATCTGGCCGTCATGGATCTCGCAGCCGAGTTCTATCTGCAGACGGTGGATACCGTGTTCGTCCGCCACGCGCTGCCCAAGGGTGAGATGACCCATCGCGGTCATCGCATCGATACTGCCGCAATCACGCGCGTTGCGCTGATGACGGTGGAGGGCGAGAACGACGATATCTCCAGTGTCGGCCAGACTGAGGCTGCGCATCCCCTGTGCGTCAATGTTCCGGCCGAGCACAAGGTGCACTATGTGCAACCCGCCGTCGGCCATTATGGCGTGTTCAATGGTTCGCGCTTCCGAGCCGAAATCGCGCCTCGCATCGCCGATTTCGTGCTGTCGCACAACGGCGGGCGCAACTTCCGTTCCGCCTTGAAGCTTGTCGCCCGGCATTGATCTCGCATTCGCGAGCGCGATTGTGGCACACTAGTGGCCCATCTTGATTCTGGGTCGACGATGTCTATACCGCTGCGAGCCCTGCTCTTTCGCCGCACCAGTGAGCCCTCGACGATCACGGTCGACTTCGACGGCGAGATTTATCTGGTGCAGATGCGCCGTCATCGCCAGGCTCGCCGCTACACGCTTCGTATCCACGCCACGAGCCGCGAAGTCGTGCTTACCATGCCGCCGCGCGGAAGCGTGAAACAGGCGAAAGAATTCGCCGAGAAACATGGCGCCTGGATTGCGGCTCGGCTCAACCGGCTTCCTGACGCTGCGCCCTTCGTGCACGGCGCCATACTTCCCGTGCGCGGATATGACCATCGCATCGAGCATCGGCGCGGGGCACGGGGTACAGTCTGGATCGAGACGCGTGAGAGCGAGCACTTGCTGTGCGTCGCCGGTGGAGAATCCCATTTGCCGCGTCGCGTGCGCGACTATCTCAAGCGGGAGGCCAAACGTGATCTGGAAGTGGCAAGCCGGCTGGCCGCGCAAGCGCTTGGGGTCGAGATCAGGCGCGTCTCGGTGCGCGACCAATCGAGCCGCTGGGGTTCGTGCTCGTCGACCGGCGTGCTTTCCTATTCTTGGCGCTTGATCCTCGCTCCGTCATTCGTGCTCGACTATCTCGCGGCGCATGAAGTCGCTCACCTGATCGAGATGAATCACTCGCGCCGTTTTTGGCGATTGGTTGAGCGCATCTGCCCGCAAATGGGACGTGCCAAAGCTTGGCTCGACGCTTACGGCGCCGATCTGCACCGCTACGGTCTCGATCCGCGTTCGTAGCGTCGTGGTGAAAGAAATGGGCTACAGGTCATGCCCGGCCTTGTGCCGGGCATCCACGTCTTGACGGTCTAGAAAGTAGCTAAGGCGTGGATGGCCGGGACAAGCCCGGCCATGACGAAGGAAATGTTCTTATGTTGCGTCCTGGAACTTTCGCGCTCACCGCTTTGCTGGCAGCGTTGAGCGCTATTGGGCCGCTCACGACCGATATGTACTTGCCGTCCCTGCCGGACATTGCGCGGCAACTCGATGCCTCGACCCCCCAGGTGCAGTTCACGATTTCCGCCTATCTGATCGGCTTTGCGATCGGACAAATTTTCTATGGGCCGGTGTCCGATCGACACGGCCGCAAGCCGGCGTTGTTGGCCGCGATTGCGCTTTATTGCGTAGCGAGTCTGGTTTGCGCGCTGTCAACGTCGATCGAAATGCTTATTGTGGCGCGCGGGGTTCAGGCGCTCGGGGGGTCCGGTGGCATCGTGCTCACGCGCGCCATCGTGCGCGACATTTATTCGGGCGCGCGTGCTGGCCGAGAATTGTCGCTCATTGCTTCGGTCATGGCGCTGGCACCGGTGCTGGCGCCCATCGTCGGCGGTATGTTGCAGACCGGTTTTGGCTGGCGCGCGGTGTTCCTGACGCTGGTTGCAGCCGGTCTTGTGGGCGTAACCGTCGTCTGGATGCTGTTGCCGGAAACGTTGAATACACGCGCGGCCGAGCCGGTTTCGATGGCATCGATGTTTCGCTCTTATCGCGTGGTTGCCCGCAATCCGTCATATCTGGCTTATCTCAGTATCACGTCAGCTAGCTACGCCGGTCTGTTCGCGTGGATTTCAGGTGCGGCGTTCGTCCTGCAAGGTCTCTACGGCCTCACGCCGTTCGATTTCGGCGTTGCTTTTGCGCTCGGCTCGCTCGGTTACATGACGGGCTCAGCTCTGGCGGCGCGCATCGTCGTCAGATTTGGGCTCGATGGCGTACTCGGCATTGGCGGCTGTGCCTGCGCTGCTGGCGGCCTCGGCATGGTGACGGCGACAGCGCTCGGGCTGACTTCGTCCTTGTCACTCGTATTGCCGGTTGCGGTTTATCTCGCTGGCCTTGGCATGGTGCTGCCGCAGGGGATCGCCGGAGCGATGACGCCATTTCCGGAGCGCGCCGGCGCTGCGTCCTCACTGTTCGGCTTCGTGCAACAAAGCGTGGCTGCGCTGTGCGGCGCGTCTGTGGGCTGGTTCCTCGGACAAAGCGCGTGGCCGCTTACGATCGGAGTGGCGGCGATGGGCTGCGCGACGTTAGGATTTTGGCTGGCGACGCGTGGCATCCGCCGCGCCGCTGTAAAGCATTAAATTCAGCGGCGGCCGAAAAGATTGTTGAGGAGCCAACCGTCGAGTCCGCCGCTGCCTGTGTTCGTCGAACTATTGGCCGCGACCGGCACAGAAGCAGGAGGTGTCGGTCGCGATCCGCCATCGAACAGCCCGGAGAAGAAGCCACTAGGCGAAGTACCCGGCAGGCTTGCGACGGGCACTCCTTGATGCGCGCCGCGCATGAAGCGGTTCCAGACTTCTGCCGGCAAGGTGCCACCAGTCACGTGCCTGGTCGGCGTGCCGTCGTCGTTGCCGAGCCAGACGCCGGTAACAAGGTGCGCTGTGTATCCGATGAACCAGGCATCGCGGAAATCCTGCGACGTGCCGGTCTTTCCAGCCGCCGGCCAACCGGGCAACGCGGCGGTTCGGGCGGTGCCGATGGTCAAGGTCTCTGCCATCATCATGTTCATCATCATGACGTAGCGCGCGTCGATGATGCGGCCGAGCTGCTTGAAGCTGCGCGCATAGAGCACCTTGCCGTTGGTGGCCGTGATCTTGTCGATCACGCGCGGCAGCAGGGCATAGCCGCCATTGGCGAAGGGCGCATAGGCGCTGACCAGCTCGAGCATGGAGACTTCCGACGTGCCGAGCGCGATCGAGGCATTGGGCTCGAGCTTTGAGGCGATGCCGAGCCGGTAGGCGGTGCGCACCACCGCCATCGGCGTCACTTCCAGCGTCAGCCGCACCGACACCGTGTTGAGCGAGAGCGCCAGCGCCTTGGTCAGCGTCACCGGGCCGAAATATTCGTGGCTGTAGTTCTCGGGCTGCCAGCCTTTGACATTGATCGGTTTGTCCTCGCGCACGGTATCGGGCGTGAGGCCTTGCTCGAGCGCCGTGAGATAGACGAAGGCCTTGAAGGCCGACCCGGGTTGCCGCTTGGCGGCGACCGCGCGATTGAACTGGCTGTCGGCGTAGTTGCGGCCGCCGACCAAGGCGCGCACGGCGCCGTCCGGCGTCATCGCCACCAGCGCGCCTTGCCCGACGCCGTTCCTGTCGCCCTTCTGCGCCAGCTCGTCGGTCAGCGCCTTTTCCGCGCTGGCCTGCAGCCCCGCGTCGATCGTGGTCTGCACCACGATGTCTTCATCGACGTGGCCAAGCGTGTCGTTGAGCGCGTCCATGACCCAATCGGCCACATAGTTCACCGAGCCGGTGTTGATCTGCGCCACGATGCGCGGCGGATGCGCCAGTGCGGCCCGCTCGGTCGCGACGTTGATGAATTTGAGGTCGGCCATCGTGTTGAGCACGATCTGGGCACGCTTCTCGGCGCCGTTGAAATTGCGCGTCGGCGCAAGCCGCGACGGCGATTTCACCAGTCCGGCCAGCAACGCTGCTTCGGCCAGCGTGATATGGCGCGCGGATTTTCCGAAATAGCGCTGCGAGGCCTGTTCGATGCCGTAGGCGCCGGAACCGAAATACACCCGATTGAGGTACATCTCCAGAATCTGCGTCTTGGAGAATTTGCGCTCCAGCCAGAATGCCAGCAGCGCTTCCTGCAGCTTGCGGGTGATCGTGCGCTCCTGGGTCAGAAAAAGATTCTTGGCAAGCTGCTGGCTGATGGTGGAGCCGCCCTGAGCGACGGCCCGATGCAGGACGTTGGCGACGAATGCGCGTCCGATGCCGAACGGATCCACACCGTGATGTTCGTAGAAGCGCCGGTCCTCGATGGCGATGAATGCCTTCGGCACATAGCTCGGCATCTCCTTCAGGGGCAGCGGCTCGCCGGCGAGATCGCCGCGACGGGCGAGGGCGCGGCCTTGCATGTCCACGATCTGGATCGACGGCGGACGCTTTGGAATTTCCAGGGACTGGATCGGCGGCAGGTGCGCACCGACCCAGGCCACAACACCGACACCGCCGATCGCGAGCCACAGGCAGGCGACCAGGCCCCACTCGGCGATCCGGCCAATCCGGCCGATCAGCGGATGCTTGCTGCGGGAGGGGCGCTTCTTGCGGGCGCGGCGTTTGCGAGATTTTGCGCGGGGCTTTTCGTCAGTGCCGGGCGCGGGGCGATCGTCGTCCGCAACGCGCAGGTCCGGGCCGCTGTCGAAGACCGGCTCCCGCCGCGCGCTTGCTTGTCCCCGTTTCGACGCCATGACGCGACCCGTTTCGCCGGCGCCATACGAGGGGCCGGCCCCCAAAACACGCTAAGCGGGTCGATTTAAGGGGTCGTTAAGGTGCGTTTTTCGCGCCTGCCATAGCCCGCCCTGCAGCCTGCAGGCGGGTCGTGGGTAACGTCTTTGCTTTTTGCAAAGCCGTAAGACGTGGATGGCCGGGACATAGGCGTGCGAAAGCACGCAGTCCTTTGGACGGCTATGCCCGGCCATGACGAATTTAGAGGCCGTGCGTTTCACTCATCCACGTCTTTGCTTTTTGCAAAGCCGTAAGACGTGGATGGCCGGGACAAGCCCGGCCATGACAAGTCAAACGCAGTGCCTCTCAACAGGCAGAGAGTGCAAAGAAAGACGTCGATGGCATCGACGTTTTGTTTGCGGCGCGTCAACTGGCGGCGGCTTTTGGCGATTTGCTTTCGTCCGCCAACAGCGCGATCAGCGCGCGCTTGATTGCGGCCTGCCGCGTCGGCGAACTGATTTGCGCGCCCATCAGATCGGTCACGTAGAACACGTCGACCACCCGTTCGCCGAAGGTGGCGACATGGGCCGACGCGATATTGAGATTGAGCTTGGAGAGCGTCGCCGTCAGCTCATACAGAAGCCCGGTACGATCGAGGCCGGTGACCTCCACCATCGTATAGCGGTGGGACCACTGGTTGTTGATGGTGACAGTCGGCTCCAGCGCGAAGGCGCGGATGCGGCCCTTGGGCGGCGTCCGCTTGGCCACCACATCCGGCAACCGCAGTTCGCCCCGCAAGGCTTTCTCGATCGAGTCGGCGATGCGATCGGCGCGCCGCTCTTCGTCTTCATCGCGGTCGAATTCGCGCGACAGCGAAATGGTGTCGAGGGCGCTGCCGTCGGTCGTTGTATAGATCTGCGCGTCGACGATATTGGCGCCCGCCATGGCGCAGGCGCCGGCGATGATCGACAGCAGCCAGGGATGATCGGGCGCAAACAGCGTCAGTTCGGTCACCGCCCGCTCGGCGTCGAATGCGGTTGACGTCGCGAGCCGCTTGCCGGCGTCTTCCGTGGCGCGCACGAAGTTGGCATGTACGATCTTGTGCGGCAGATCGACCTTGAGCCAATAGGCCGGATAAAGTTTGGCGATATAGGTTTCGAGACGCTCGCGCGGCCAATCCTTCATGGCCTCGCGGAACTCGTTCTGCGCGATCGCCACGCGTTGCGCGCGGTTGACCTCCGAGAAACCGCCGGTGAGCACCGGCTCGGTCTCATAATAAAGCGTGCGGATGAGCTGCGCCTTCCAGCCGTTCCAGACGCCGGGACCCACGGCGCGGATATCGGCGGTGGTGAGGATCGCGAGCAGCTTGAGCCGTTCGGCCGATTGCACCGTCGCCGCGAAATTCTCGATCGTCTTTCGATCGGAGAGATCGCGCGACTGCGCAACGGTCGACATCACGAGGTGGTTTTCGATCAGCCAGGCAACCGTCTCGGTGTCCACGGCCGAGAAGCCGAGCCTCGGGCAGAACCGCCTGGCCACCCGCGCGCCGGCGATCGAATGATCTTCCGGCCGTCCTTTGGCGATGTCATGCAGGAATAGCGCGACGTAGAGCACGCGGCGGTGTGCGGGCAGGATCTTGTGGATCAGCTCATTGGCGAGCGGCGTCTCGGCATTCACACCCCGCTCAATTTCCGCGAGCACGCCGATGCAGCGCAGCAGATGCTCATCCACCGTGTAGTGGTGATACATATTGAACTGCATCATCGCGACGATCTTGCCGAAGGCCGGGACGAAACGGCCGAGCACGCCGGCCTCGTTCATCCGCCGCAACACGGTTTCCGGATCGTTCTTCGAGGTGAGGATGTCGAGGAAAAGCTCGTTGGCTTCCTCGTTCTCGCGCAACCTGGCGTCGATCAGGTTGAGCGACCGCGTGATCGCGCGCATGGCGTCCGGGTGGAAGGCCAGATTGTGCTTCTGCGCCAGATTGAAGATGCGGATCAAATTGACCGGGTCGCGCTTGAACACGCCGGCCTGAGCGAGCCGGATACGGTTCTTGTCGACGATGAAGTCATCGCTTTCGGCGAGCTTGCGGCGTTTCACTGGCCGCAGCCGCGCCATCAGGCGGCTGAGCACCGGCACGCTTTTGGCATGGCTGTCTTCCAGCTCCGCGCACAGGATCGCAGTCAGATCGCCGACATCCTTGGCGATCAGGAAGTAGTGCTTCATGAAACGTTCGACATCCTGCAGGCCGGGATGCTCGGTGTAACCGAGCCGCACGGCGATCTCGCGCTGGATGTCGAAGGAGAGGCGTTCTTCGGCTCGGCCCATGAGGAAATGCATGTGGCAGCGCACGGACCAGAGGAAATCCTCGCAGCGACGGAACAGCTGATATTCGTGCTTGTCGAAGACGCCGCGTTTGATCAGTTCGTCCGGCTCGCGCACCCGGTAGACGTATTTGGCGATCCAGAACAAGGTGTGGAGATCGCGCAGTCCGCCTTTGCCGTCCTTCACGTTCGGCTCGACCAGATAGCGCGACTGTCCGCTGCGCCGTACGCGATCTTCACGCTCGGCGAGCTTGGCGGCGACAAATTCTGCCGCGGTGTTGCGGACGACCTCGTTGTCGAAACGCGTCGCCAGCTCATCGAATAATTTCCGGTCGCCGAGCAGAAAGCGCGCTTCCAGAATGGCGGTGCGGATCGTCATGTCCGCCTTGGCCTGCCGGATGCATTCGTCGACCGAGCGGCTGGCGTGGCCGACCTTCAGGCCGGTGTCCCACAGGCAATAGAGAATTGTTTCCGCGATCGACTCGCCCCACGCGGTTTGCTTGTAAGGCAGCAGGAACAGCAGATCGATATCCGAACCGGGAGCTTGCAGGCCGCGGCCATAGCCGCCGGTCGCGACCACCGCCATGCGTTCGCCTTCTGACGGATTTTGCGATGGGTACAAACTGCGCGCGAAGTCGAACAGGATGCGAATGACCTCGTCTTCCATCCGGCACAGCCGTTCGGCGCAGCGGCGGCCATGGCGGTCGGTCAACAACAGCTGTTCGGCCTTGGCGCGGCCGTCGGCGAGGGCGACTTTCAGCCGTTGCGCCAGCACCGTGCGCAGCTCGCGCTCGGTGCCGGTGTGGCTCTTGGTCAGTTTTTCAAGCTCGGCGGTCAGCGCGCGCGCGTCGATCAGATCGTTCGAGCCCCGGGCAGGGCGTTCGGACGCCGGGCGTGTATCGTGATCGAGGGCAAGCGAAGCCATGGGCGGTCGGGGATAGCGGAGGCGGCGAGCCAAGTCATCGGGTGCGGCCAAAGATAATTGTCGCTACAGAGCCCGACAAAATCTTGAAATAAAATACTACATTCTTGAGCCCGGACGCTAGTATTTTACCTTTGACCTCGAAAAAACGCCT
>DAHUXA010000200.1 GCA_027307405.1 Hyphomicrobiales bacterium
CGAGCGAGAGCGTGCCGCGCGGCGAGTGCCCGCCGGTCTCAACACGTCCGCTCGCCGCGAAACTACCGCCAGCAAAATCGCCGATAGACAGACGGTCGAGCTGCAATCCATTGGCATCAACTCTAATGCGCGCGCGCGTATCTCGCGCTTCGATGCCGGCGAACGTGGCACGCCCGATATCGGCTGCGAGGTCTATTTCGCGCGGGCGCTCCAGTGCAGATCCTGCGAGCAGCGCCCTCCCAAAATCGAGCGCGGCGTCGATGTCGAATTGGGGCGCCTTGAGTTCAGCATCGAGCCTCGCCGGCCGTTGGCCGGATGGGAAAAAATAGGCAAAGCGGCCGGTAACCGGCTTGCGGTCAAAATCTGCCTTAAGGCCTTCTACAGCGATTTTGTCGCTGGTGAGCATCACATGGCCGTGCAGGCTCATAGGACGCAGGTCGCCTTGCGGGGTCTCGTTTCGTCCTTCCAACCAGGCCGTCAGCAACTTCGGATCTGATGCATCGATCTCAGCCGGACCGTTAAAGGCGACCCCGTCGGCTCGGACATCGAGACGGCCACTCAACCGCACTTGCGTCATCCCAGGCAGGCGAAATTCAAGCCGATCGAGATCCCATCCGTCGGTACCGCTGCTGATGTCACCACGCAAATTTTGCACGCTGTTTCCACCGAGCGTAATTTGGTCGATGCCAACGCCGATCTGGATCGGTACCGCAGTCCGAAACGCGGCGGCCCCCAATTCAACGAGCTTACGAATTGCGGCGGCGGGTGGTTGCCGCGTCGCGTCGGTACCCGAAGTGGCGCGATCCAGGTCAACCTGCTTTCCCGAAAGAACACCATTAAAACGCGGACGCGCACCGAATTTGAAATCGGCGACCCCGGTGAGCTTGAGGCCTTGCTCTTCCGAACCGTACTGAAATTCGACGTTCTCCAATAAAGCCGATTGCCCGGTCGCTTTGATCTTTCCGCTCATTCGCCATGGCTGGCTTAAAGTCTGCGCGGACTGTCCTGAACCGCGCACACCAATACTGACCGGACGAGACAGACTCACCATTCCATCGAAATGCGGTTCGCCTCCGGCAAAGGCCAATGCACCGTCGGCTTCGATGCCGAGAGGGCGATCTACCGGATCAATATTGACGTGCAGTTTGAGCGTGCCGTCAGCGTTTAGGCGGCCGAGCACAACACGATAAGGATAAAGCTGCCCGGCGATTGTTACCGCGCCCTCACCTTTCACCGGGCCGACGAGCGAGCGCGCCTCGCCATTAAACGAAACGCGGCCAAGTGTGACGCTTGCACCATTGGCTTCGTTGGTAAGGATGACCGTGCCGTCCTCGATGCTGAGCCGGTCCACGGACAGTTCATCGGGTTTAAAAGCGACTGCGAGGTTTGGTGCACGAACGCGGCCGGAGGCATCCAATCCAACGCTGATCTGCGGGCCGGCAAGATGCATTTCGGCGGCTCGCCATTCGCCACGCATTAATGAACCAAGCGCGAGTTCCGCGCCGAGCGATTGGGCCCGGATCGTTTCGCGGCCGTCACCGATTGCGATGTCGTGTAGCGTGAGCCGCGGCGATGGCAGCAGGCGCGCGTCGATGGCGCCGGCTACACGCACATTGACCCCGATCAGGCGGCTTGCCTCTGCTTCGAAGAGCGCGCGGTGGTTGCCCCAATCGATCAAAAGTGGCCCTACCAGCGCCGCTACGAGCGCCAGGATAATCGCAATCGCCAATCCAAGCAGGGTGGTTTGCAACGGCAACTCCGGCGCCGAACCCGCGTCCGGCCCGCCTCAGCCAGGCATCGTGAAATCTAGGATATTTTTGCGGTTTATGGCGGCAAATCTATGTCGCGGTGGCGTCCTCAAGGGTGGAGCCATGGTCAGCTCAGCGCGACGATCTTGCCTGGATTCATGATGTTCTGCGGATCGAGTGCGCGCTTGATCGAGGCCATAACGGCAAGCGCTGCGACGCCGTGTTCGGCCGCCAGATATTTCATCTTGCCCTGCCCCACGCCGTGCTCGCCCGTACATGTTCCGTCCATTGCAAGAGCTCGCTCCACCAGTCGTTCTGATAGCGCTTTGGCGCGCTTGACCTCGTCGGCATCATCCAGGTCCACCAATAGCGTCAGATGGAAATTACCGTCGCCGACGTGGCCGACAATCGGCGCCAGTATGCGGCTTTGTTCAATGTCGCGCTGCGTTTCTGTGACGCATTCGGCCAGTCGCGAGATCGGCACGCAAACATCGGTGGGAATCATCGCGGCGCCCGGCCGCAGCGTAAAATTGGATAGCGCGGCGTGGTGGCGCGCTTCCCAGAGGCGCGTGCGTTCCTCCGGACGTGTGGTCCAGGTAAAGGGTCCACTGCCGAATTCTGCCGCGATTTCGCCGAAACGCTGGGATTGTTCGGCAACCGAGGCCTCGGTGCCGTGAAATTCAAGAAACAGCATCGGTGTTTCTGGCAGACCTAGGTTGGAATGAAGGTTACATGCGCGTACCTGAAGGGCATCGAGCAGTTCGATGCGTGCCACCGGTATGCCGGACTGGATCGTATGAATGGCAGTCTTGCAGCAGGCCTCAACCGAGGGAAACGGGCAAGTTCCTCCGGAGATCGCTTCCGGGATACCGGAAAGCCGCAACGTCAATTGCGTGATAATTCCAAGCGTCCCTTCCGAGCCTACCACGAGACGCGTGAGGTCGTAGCCGGCCGACGTCTTCTTGGCCCGCCGGGCGGTGTCGATCACCTCCCCGTTTGCCAGCACCACTTTGAGCGCGATCACGTTGTCTTTCATGGTGCCGTAACGCACGGCATTGGTTCCGGAACAACGCGTCGCTGCCATGCCACCGAGCGAAGCGTCGGCGCCGGGATCGATTGGAAAGAACAGGCCGCTGTCGCGCAGCTGCTCGTTGAGCGCCTTGCGCGTGATGCCGGGCTCGACGATGCAATCGAGGTCCTCGGCGTGCACAGCGAGAACCTTGTTCATGTCGCGAAAATCGACTGACACACCACCGGCCGGCGCATTGACGTGTCCTTCCAGCGATGTCCCAACTCCAAAAGGAATGATGGCAACGCCGCTTGCCGCACAAATGCGGACGATCTGCTGCACTTCTTCCGTGCTTTGCGGATAGGCCACAGCGTCAGGCGGCTGGTTGGCAATCCAGGTGACGGTATTGCCATGTTGCTCGCGCACAGCCTGCGATGTGACGACGCGGTTGCCGAAGGCGGCGGTGAGCTCGGTGATTACCTTCCTGATCGCCGCCGGATTTCGGCTGTTCTTCTCGGCGGCGATTTGCACCACGGCCATACGACTGCCCTCTGCTCGTCCAAGGTCGGACGTTAGCAGAGGACAGGCTGGGGTGAAACGAGGCCGGCGGTTGCGGGGTTGCGGGGACAACCGCCGTTATTGGCTACACCGCCACGCGCCGGCCGCACCTCACTTAAGACTTGCCGAAGAAGGGCACGATCATCGCTACGCGCTGCCGGTAGCGGCGATACTCATCGCCGAACACAGCAATCAAGTCACGTTCCTCGAGGGCGATGCCGACAAAGATGTACGCCGTCGTCACTGCGGCAAACAGCAGGTGCCCCGCAGTCATCACCGGTGTGGCCCAGAAGAAGATGATAAAACCGAGATAGATTGGGTGACGCACCAGGTTGTAAAGGAACGGCGTCCTGAACCGCACCGCGGGCATCGGCTTGCCCACGAGATTGTTGGTGACCTGATGCAGGCCGAACAGCTCGAAGTGGTTGATCAGGAACGTACTGACAAAAACCAGGACCCAACCGAACAGGCCAACGACCAGAAGCGCGGCGGCGAGCTGCGGATTATCGACCTGCCACAATACTGCCGGAAGCGGCCGCCATTGCCAGAACAAGAGAAGGAGCGCGAGGCTCGCAAACAGCACGTAGGTACTGCGCTCGACCGAGCGCGGAACGAAGCGGGTCCACCATTTCTTGAATTGCGGCCGCGCCATCACACTGTGCTGCACGGCAAACAGTGACATCAGCAGAAGATTGACGATGATCGCTTCCGTCGGCGCTCCGGCGGGGCCGCTATCGATTGTCTTTGGTACGACCAATCCGGTGACGAAACCTATCGCGTAAACGATCGCGATGGCGAACAGGAGATAGGCGACGAGGCCGTACAAAAATCCGATGAGCTTGCCCATGACATTCTCCATTGCGAGTTTCAATGTGATTGATTTGAAAGCGGGTCGACCGCTTTTCTGTAAAATGCGTAGTCGGCCGTGTATGGCGCGCTGAGGAATGTACCGGCCGAGTTGCACGTGGTGCGAACGACGCCACCTCGGGTGTTGAGTCTTTGAATGGTCGTGATCTTGCTGAGCTGTCCCGTGCCGCGCCACGACACTGCCTCGAGTTTGAGGAGCGGAATGTCGTCTGCCCCGGTGCCGGGCGCCTGGGCGGCAATCTTTCCGCTCACGGCGCTGCCATCGCTCATTTCCCAGTTCGGACCGGCATAGTGCCGGCCTACCGTTTTTCCTGCGATGAACAACGTTGCGATCGGTTCACGGAATCGCCAAACCAGATTGCCCGCTGAGTCCGGTTTGCACTCGTAAATCTGCGCACCGACGGCGTGTGCGGTTGTGAACAGAACTTCGCCGTGGGCAGCGATCGTCTCGGGCATTTCGGCTGCTGCCGGCACTGGAAATATCAAGTGCAAAGCGGAGGTATAGGCAACGATGATTGCCACAACCCCGGTCAGCGGCCGGACGGCGCGGGCTATGCTCCTGAAGAATTCGGTTCTGGTCTGCTCACGCAGCATGAGCGCGTCCCGGCGGTAGCTATCAATGTCGATAGTTCCGTTGCTTCGCCGCCGGATAGGTTCGATCTGCATTGCATACTCCATGCGATTCTCAGACGCATGGATGCGCCTTGCGTGCATCAAAGACTTTGAGCCGCGCTTGATTTGTCCTTGAGGAAGTCTTGATTTCGCTTTAGACGGCCGGCCTGGACAATTCGGCGGCCGAACGTCGCGGGGGCAGCAACGTGCTGTTTTTATTCGATAATTTTGCGCTCGACAGCGAGTGCCGCGAATTGCGCGCGGCCGGCAGAATGATTCCAGTCGAGCCGCAGGTCTTCGACGTCCTGATCTATCTCATCGAAAATCGACATCGCGTCGTCAGCAAGGACGACCTCATCGCATCGGTCTGGGGTGGCCGCATCGTGTCGGAATCGACCCTGACCAGTCGCATCAACGCAGTACGCAAGGCTGTCGGCGACAGCGGCGAGAAGCAGGATTTCGTCCGCACCTTTGCCAAGAAAGGTGTTCGTTGGGTCGCACCGGTCGACATCAAAGGCACTGAGACCAAAGCGGAGAACGATCGAGTGAATATTCCGCTCACGATACCGCAGAAACCGTCCATTGCCATCCTCCCTTTCAGCAATTTGAGCGGCGATCCCGACCATGATCCCTTTGTCGACGGTGTTACGGAAGAAATCATCACTGCGTTATCGCGAGTGCGTTGGTTCTTTGTCATCGCCCGGGGTTCAGCATTCGCCTACAAGAGCAGGGATATTGATCCACACGAAATCGCGCGCGAACTCGGCGTTCGATATATCTTGATGGGCAGCGTCAGGCGCGCCGGCGATCGTATCCGCGTCGCGGCGCAACTCATCGATCAGGTCCTGCCGAAAGGCATCGTTGGCTTTCACCCAGTCTGCGCGGCTCTGCCGCCAGTCGGCGGCATCGCTAACGCCTGGCCACTCCGCCATCTCGCTGCGATAGAGCGCGATGT
>DAHUXA010000201.1 GCA_027307405.1 Hyphomicrobiales bacterium
GAAGAATGTCGCTTTCGGGGGGTAAAGCGGACGTCGCACAGCACCGCCTAATGTCCGCTAATGACCCAAAGCAGACACCGATAAGGTCCTTGAGGTCGCCCGACGATCCGGTCCGAAGTGGCGCGCATTAAATCACTGAACTACCCGATCTTGCAGGTACCGTCCTTCGGCGGCGCGATGGTTTCCAAGTCGACGTTGGGCTCGGGGACAGTACCAAGGGCATCGTAGATGTCCCATTGATCCTTCATTTTGGCGGGATCCTTTGCTCGCACCGCGTACATCTCCATGATCATCTGATTGTCATATGGGCGGAAATACGCTTCACGCGCCTTCATCACATCAAACTTTGCGCCCTTGCGAAGATGCTCAGCGAGTTTCTGCGGATCCGCCGATTTTATTTCGTTCATCGACCGGGCGACGATTTTGAGGGAATTGTAATCGCCCCATGACTGGTTGTCGGGCAGCTTGCCGTATTTCTTCTGGAAGGCCTCGACGTATTTTTTAGAGCCTGGGGTATCGACGAGGTGATGCCACACGAGCGGCCAGATACCGGCGAAGTTACCTTTACCCGCACCCCAGGCTACGACTGTGTCAAAACCAAAGCCGGCCACGGGATATTTGAGGTCAAACTCAGAATATTGCTTTAGAAAATTTGTAATCTGATTGCCGGCGAGATTAGAGATCACAAGATCGGGTTGTGCCTGCCTGATTTTCAGGAGATAAGGACTAAAGTCATTGACGTCGGTCGCCACGAGCTCATCGGCGGCGAATTGACCGCCGTTCGCCTCCATGAATTTCTTGGCAACGCGCAAGAGGTCATGACCAAAAGCGTAATCTGCGGTCAGCGAGAACCATCTCTTACCCTTCACCATGTTCTCGCGAAGTAGGTATTGCCCGACCGCCATTACATACATCGAATTGGCGCCTTCGATATGGAACATGTACGGATTGCAGTTCGCGCCGCGCAGAGCATCTGAATTGCAGCCTGTGTTGATGAATACCGTCTTCATCCGATTGGCCACCTGACCTATTGTGAGGCCGGAGGCCGACGAGATCTCACCAATGATCATTACAACCTTGTCGCGTTCGATTAGACGCTCGGCCTTGGTGGCCGCTGTTTGCGGGTTGATCGAATCCTCCATCACCAACTCGATTTTGCGCCCCAGTACACCGCCAGCCGCATTGACCTCTTCCGCCGCGAGTTTGATTCCCATGACTGCGTATTCGCCCAGCGGTCCAAGAAATCCAGTGAGAGGCGTAAGATGACCGATGCGGATGGCATCGGTCTGAGCTCTTACGATCGCCGGCGCCCCAATTCCGGCCAGCAGCGCAGATCCAGCTGCTGTCTTGATCAGATTCCGGCGAGAGAGTTTGGAGTTCATGGCATTCCCCCTTGAGTGTATAGGCTGCAGAGATTGTGCCGGCGCTTTATGGCGTTCAATGGAGTGCACCTGCCTGCATTTATTTCAGGCAAATACGGTCGCTCGGTCTAGCCGCGTTGTCCAGCGCGTTTTCAGCTAGACCGGCTGTACTGCCGTGCTGACCGCCAAAGTCGCAGAACATTGTTTCTGAGGAGCGCGCTCGGGGCGGCGATGTCCGCTATTGGCCCAAAGCGGACTTCAAGGCCGACGCGGCATTCCGGGTCATGCCGCCGGGCGATGCTGGCGAGGCACGGAGTCGATGTGGGCCCGAATCGCACCCGCCACCACCGTTGGATGCGAGAGAGGACTCATGTGGCCGGCATCAGCGATTTCGATATGGTGGGTTTCCGGCAACGCCGAACGGATTTTCTCCATCACGCGCCGAGCCGGCTTACGGGTCCTCCCGCCGCAAATAAGCAGCGTCGGGGCATGGATCCCGGCAATGGTGTCGAGATCGTCGTGCAGGGCGAACATTAGGCGCCACTCAGCAGCGACCTTCGGCATCGTCCGAACGACGCTGTCGCGCACGGCGGTAGGCATCTGCTGCCAGGCGGCCGATCCCATCCAATAGGTGATGAAGGCTCGAGATGCCTCAATGTCGTGTCCTTGCGCGGTCAAAGCGATGTGCTGCTCCGCGAGCGCAGCGACCTCTCGCCAGTCATCCAACTCATCAGCGTCTCTCAGTAGCTGAAAGGCCACTGGCTCGATCAGGGTGAGGCTGGCAACACGCCTCGGAAAGCGCCTTACGGCATTGAGGGCGACAGCACCGCCATAGGAATGGCCAACTAGGTGAGCCGGCTCTCCGCAAGAGTCGAGCAGGGAATCAACGATTGCAAGCTCGGTGTCCGGACCGAGATCGCCGCCGCGCGGCCAAGGAGAATTCCGTCCATAACCAAGAAGGTCCGGAGCCAACGTGCGATAACCTTGACCGAGGCCGTCTATTACCCCCGTCCAGGCAGAACTCGACCCAGAACTGCAGTGCAGGAGGATCACAGGCACACCCGCACCGCCATCAAGGTAGAAGTGACGGCTGCGGTCTGCCGTTTCCAAGCTGTGGTAGGTCATTGTGTGGCTCCAATATTGTGTGGAACCCGGTCTAGTATGATTGCGTCCCCCATCCGTCCCCTGCGCAGGCGCGCTAAATCAAATATTCGCGATGGCACGAGTAGAGCTTAAACTGTTTGGGTTCCCCTCCGCGCGGCTCGACGCTCATAAGGTCAACCTTTCGCTGCGCAAGGGCCTAGGCCTGCTTGCCTACGTTGCTGATGTTTGCAGGCCGGTTGGCCGTGACGTCATGGCAAGCCTGTTGTGGCCTGAGTCCGATTGTGAAGAGGCACGCGGCAGTCTGCGGCGCACGCTGCACAAGATCCACATTGCATTTCAGGCAAATGTGATCTGCGCCGATCGTACCTCGCTCATCCTTGCGCCCTCGCTGGCTGCGAGCATCGATACGCACGAGTTCGAAGCCGCTTGCGATGCCGGCGAGTTGGAGAAGGCGGGTCAACTGTATAGCGGCGACTTTCTAGAGGGCCTGTCGATCGAGGGCTGCCCCGCGTTTGACGAATGGGCGTTCTTCCGGCGCGAGGCGCTGCGCAGTCGATTGGTGCAGGTACTCGAGCGGCAAATCGAGCGAGCTCTGGTGTCGAGCGCCCCCGCCGCTGCAATCCCTGCCGCCGTGCGCCTGGTCGGGCTCGATCCACTAAGCGAGACTGCACAGCGGCACCTGATCTCTGCTTACATGCGCTCCGGGGACCGTGCCGCGGCAGAACGTCAGTACGAAAGCTGTGCACGCGTGCTTGCGGTCGAGCTTGGGGTAGCGCCAGATCCGCAAACCACGGCGTTGCTGGCCCAGCACACAATTTCGGATCCCGCACCGGCTGGACGAACGCTCTACGCTCAGCATCGGGGACTGCATCTCGCCTATCAAGTCGTCGGCAACGGGCCAATCGACATCCTGCTGGTGCCGGGTTTCGTGTCACACGTCGAGCGCATCTGGGAAGAGCCACGCTCCCGAGCTCTGCTCACTGCCCTTTCAAAGATGGGGCGTCTTATCCTGTTCGACAGGCGCGGTGTGGGCCTATCCGACCGCGTAGGCGCGTCGCCCACTGTGGAGGCGACGGCGGACGACCTGATGACTGTGATGGACGCCGCAGGCAGCAGTCGAGTGCTGTTGATCGGGATTTCGGAAGGCGGGCCAAGTTGCATTCACTTTGCGGCCAAGCATCCTCAGCGACTGACGGGACTTGTACTCTACGGCTCGCTAGCTAAGGGAGCCCGATCGCGTGACTACCCGTTCGTTCTGACGCGCGCCCAGTATGATCGCTGGCTACAAAAGCTCATCAAAGATTGGGGAGGTCCTACTGGCATTGAGACTTTTGCCCCAAGCCTTGTCGGCGATCGGCAAGCAGAAGGTTGGTGGAGCGGGCTACTGCGGGCCGCCTCCAGCCCGGGGGCAATCAAGGCGGTGCTCGAGGCGTTGCGCGATACCGATGTCCGGACACAGCTGCCATTGGTCCAAACACCAACGCTGGTGCTTCACCGTCGCGACGATCACGCCGTGCGCATCGAAGCTGGTCGCCACTTGGCTACTTCCATACCCGGGGCAAAGTTTATAGAGCTCGACGGCGGCGACCATTGGCTTTGGGCTGGTGATCAAGACGCCGCCCTACAGCATATTCGCCGGTTTGCTGATCGCCTTCATCAACTAATTGGACCGAGGTCCGCTAATGACCCGAAGCGGACTCTCTGACCAATCACATGTCGGCTGGTAGCCCGAGGTCCCCGGTTTCAACCGCTGCCGCGGCGTCGTAGTTGAAGACCCATGCGATCGCTTTAATCGACCAATCGGTAGTGCCCGCAGCCATTTTTGCGTCCCGCTCTTGCTGAGCGGGTCCGTCCGACAAGTGGAAACGAGTCTTATTAGCCGCTGACATAGCCTGCATGCGCGACGTCCGCGGCAGCCGCAACTTCTCATAGCGCGCGAAAGCAGCTGCTATATCGCCAATTTTACTTAGACACATTGTCAAGCTCACGCCATCTTCGAGCGCCTGCGCTGCCCCTTGGGCCATAAACGGAAGCATTGGATGAGCAGCATCTCCTAATAGCGTCACCCGGCCGACTGACCAGCGCGGCAACGGCATTCGGTCGAACAGCCCCCAAATGAACGTCTCGTCAATGGTTTCAATAATGGCGCGTAAGTTTGGATCCCAATCAGCCAAGGCCGTGCGCAAGTCCTTTACATCGCCGCGATCGGTCCACGACTCGCCGGTCCAAGTGTTTTGCTCGACAATTCCGACAAAGTTGAGCAATCGCTTGGCAGCGACGTAATAGACGACGACATGTTTGCCAGGCCCCATCCATATCTGCGCGTTCACTTCAACATTAAGGTGCTTAATGCGCTCCACCGGTATGAGCCCCCGATAGGCCACGCAACCAGTAAAGTGCGGATTGGCCGGGCCGAACAACAGCTCTCGGACTGTCGAATGTATTCCGTCGGCACCGATAAGGGCATCGGTTGTGATGCGCTTTCCGTTCTCAAATTCGGCGTTCACGCAATCGCCGCGATCAGTGAAGGCGACTAAACGATGCCCGATATGCAGCCGCTCGGCTGGAAAAGCAGCAATCAGCATCGACAGCACATCGGCGCGATGAGACTGATAGTGCGGAAACCCGAACGCCTTGATGACTGCATCGCCGAGTGGCGTCTTTAGCAGCGTGCGACCGTCATCCCAGCGCCTTTGATGATGTGCGCCTGGCCGCACGCCAAGTTCCGCCAATTTGTCGGCAAGGCCCAATCCGTGCAGTACCCGCGACGCATTTGGGCTAACCTGAATTCCCGCACCGACTTCACGCAAGGCGTGGGCTTGTTCGTAGACATGAACATCGAGCCCGGCGCGCAACAGCGATAGAGCAGCCCCAAGGCCACCGATACCACCACCGACAACTGCCACTTGGGGATGCATCTACGTGGCTCGCGCATCTGGCTCTGCCTGAAATAGATTATTACCATTGTTGCATCATGTCCGCTTGTGGCCCAA
>DAHUXA010000202.1 GCA_027307405.1 Hyphomicrobiales bacterium
TTCCGCGAGGTCGGAATAATGCTGCTCGACCGAGCTTTGCAAGGTTTCGGTCTTGCGCACGATGAGCGCGGTGAGCACCGCAAAAACGACGCACAGGACAATCAGCAGCAATGCGAGCCGCCAATTGATAAAGAGCGAAATTGGCAACAGCACCAGCAGCGAAATCAGCGACGAGAGATTGTCGCGGAAGAATCCGACCCACAGGCCCCATAGTGCTTCCGTGCCGTGCAACATCATCTTCATCAGCCGGCCGGAATGAGTATTGCCGTGATAGGAGAGGGGGAGCTGCAGCACATGTTCGAAATAGCTGGTCAAAACGACATGGCGGCGTCGATGCGCGAGACGATCGGCGTAAAGGGCGATCAGCGTCCCGCAGGCAATTGTGAAGAGCCCGAAGCCGGCCCAGGCGGCCAGCAGGGTTGCCAATTTTGACCAGGCCGGCACTTCGCCGCGCGTCTGCACTCTGGTCAGAGTGTCGATGATGCGGCCAAGCAGCACCGGTTCGGCAAACTGCGCTGTAGCCAGAGCAAGGTTTGCCAGCGCCAAGACCCACGCCAGCAAACCCTCCGAACCCAACAGAGCCAGGACGCGCCCGTACAGACGAAGGAGGTTCATACGTGGATCTCGACTATAGGGGCCCATTCCAATCTCAGCATATCCCTCGTCCAGCCGATCACGATATTGCGATTTGTTGCCTCGGAACGGTCGGCCTTAAATAGTCGGGAGTTGACGAACGGAGTTTCAGTTCAATGACAGTCATGCCTCCCGTACTACCGGTTCCCGATAGCACTCAAACGTCGCGCCGCATAAACTCGCTCGTCATCAAGCGCTCGATCATACGCGATGGGCACAAGTCGAGCGTATCTTTGGAAGACCCGTTCTGGGATGGCTTGCGTACCATTGCAGCGCGCGAAAACATGACGGTATCAAGGTTGGTCGAGACCATCGATCACGGCCGCAACAGGCGCAACCTCTCGTCCGCAATTCGCGTATTCGTATTGGATTACTTCAGGCGCAACGGCCAACAGAAATTGCCGGATGCTCGGTCCGACGCGGATAGTCCCGGCACAATAGCGCCACCTTTGGCAAACACCGCCGCCAAATAGCGCGCAACGTGGAGCAGCAGGACCGCCCATTATTTCCCGGACTGCATTAGCGAACCATCCTCACTGAGGCAAAGGAGGTTACTATGGCAAGGGGACGTCGCGGACTAGACCGTCGCCACCGCGATCGCGGTGGCAGAATTGAAAAGAAACACGGCAATACCCGGGTCGGCTCACTCCGAAAGGAGTACGGCCCCAAGTTCGCCAAAGGCCGTCGTAAAGACATGATGCTCAAGACGTTACTCAAGGAAACTGGCCTCGCCTCGTTGCATGAGTATTTGAGACGTCACCACAAGTGATGCCGGGCTACTGCATCCCCGCGCGCCGAAAGCCTTCCACATAGTGCGCGCGGTCCACGTCCCGCTTGAACGGCATCTGGTTCACGATCCAGTCTATGCAGATATTGGGCTGTGCGCGGCGCAGCTCCAGCAGTGCGGCTTTGGCGACTTCGTTCTGACCGGCCATGCCAGCGGCGGCGGTGAGCACTCTGTGACCGCCGACGAAATCATTGCGCAGACGGATGGATTCGCGCGCCAACCGCATGGCTTCGTCGTAGTTGTGCCCAACGTATTGCGAGTAGGCGGCGATGCCGCAATAAATCGCTGAAAATGGATCGCGCGGGCTCAATCGCAGCGCGCGCCTTGCGGCGAGGTCGGCCTCTTGCCACCGGCCGCAATAGGCCAGCGCCAGGCCGTAATAGCCCTGCGCAAGCGAGAAGTTGGGATTGAGTTGCAGGGCCAGTTCGAATTCGGCGAGCGAATCGTCGAAGCGCCGCGTGAACAGATAAACATTGCCCAGCGCGTAGTGTGCCCAGGGGTCCTCGCCGTCGGCCCGGATGGCGGCAAGCGCCGCACGTTCGGCGGTCGGCACCACCGCGGCCATGTCTGCCCAGCCCATATGCGCGCTGAAGGTCTGACTGGCGGCAAGCACACCGAGCGCCTGACCATAGTTGGGATCGATGACGGTCGCCTTTTCAAGCAGGGCCTGGGCCACGACATTATCCTGTCGCGTCACCCGCCAATAATGCGACAGCGCGCGCATCACCAAGTCCCAGGCGTCCATGCTATCGGGCGCCTTGCGCTGCGCGTGGAAATTTTCCGCTGCATAAAGCTGCGGCTCGATTGCGGCGACAATCGCCTCAGTGATCTCATCCTGCACCGCGAACACGTCGGCGATGTCGCGGTCGTAGCGCTCGGCCCAAATGTGGCTGCCGGTCGCGACATCATTGAGCTGTGCGGTGATGCGCACGCGATCGCCGCTTTTGCGGACGCTACCCTCGACCACGTAGCCGACGCCGAGTTCTTCGGCGATCTGCTTCATGTGGACGGCCTTGCCCTTATAGGTGAACGACGAGTTCCGTGCGATCACGAAAAACCAGCGCAGCTTGGAGAGCGCGGTGATGATGTCTTCGCTGATGCCGTCGGAAAAATACTCGTGTTCTGGATCACCGCTCATGTTGAGGAAAGGGAGCACGGCGATGGCCGGACGATCCGGCAGGGGCAGGGCCGCGCGTGATGGTTCGTGGATTTCGGCCGGCGGCTCGAGGCCCATTGGCCGGATATGCACGTCGCCGACGAAGCGCAGACCCTTGCGGGCGATGGTGCGGATCAGTTTCTGCTTCACACCGCTATCGCCCACCGCCTTACGAGCGGCATTGATACGGCTGGTCAGGGTCGAATCGGAAACGACCCGGCCGCCCCAGACCGACGCAATGAGATCGTCCTTGCTGACGACGCGGTCGCGGTTCTGGACGAGATATATCAAGAGATCGAATACCTGCGGCTCTACCGCAATAGGTTCGGAGCCGCGGAGCAGCTCGCGGCGGTCATCGTCAAGCGTATGATCGCCAAAGAGAAATTGCACGTTGGTGCCCCCAACTGCACTTCAAAAACCGGTCTCAGGAAATAATCAAGCCCGTCTCAAGGACAAATCAAGCTCCGGGCAAAGCCTTCCGGCTGCAGAGTCGGTACTCACATCCCAATCATGTTGGAAATTGGACAGGAGGCTTTGATGCCGGCTGCAACGCTCACCGCTTTCAAACCCCTCGGGCAGGAGACGCCCACCACATCCGCCGATCTCGCGGCCATCAAGGTCCGGCAAAAGTCAGCCTGGTCATCGGGCGACTACGCCATCGTTGGCACGACCTTGCAGATTGTGGGCGAAGAGCTGTGTGAGGCTCTCGATCTGAGCTCCGGCAGTAAGGTGCTCGACGTGGCCGCTGGCAACGGAATGGTCAGTCTGGCCGCCGCGCGCCGCTGGTGCGACGTCATCTCGACGGATTATGTGCCGAGCTTGCTTGAGCGCGGCCGCGCCCGCGCTTCGGCCGAAGGCCTGTCTATTGAATTCAAGGAAGCCGATGCCGAGGCGCTGCCGTTCGGTGATGGAGCTTTCGACGCGGTGCTTTCGACATTTGGCGTCATGTTCACGCCCAATCAGGACAAGGCCGCCGCCGAGCTTCTGCGCGTCTGCAAATCGGGCGGCCAGATTGGTCTGACAAACTGGACCCCGGATGGATTCATTGGGCAAATGTTCAAGACGATCGGCAAGCATTTGCCGCCTCCGGCCGCCGCGAAATCTCCCTTGCTCTGGGGCACGCGCGCGCGCCTGACCGAGATGTTCGAGCCGAAAGCGGCCTGGATCAAGACTGAGTCACGTCATTTCAATTTCCGCTACCGCTCGGCGCAGCACTTCCTCGACGTGTTCAGGACCTACTACGGTCCAATGCTCAAGGCGTTCTCTGCTCTCGAGACGCCCCAGCAGGACCGCCTGGAGAGAGACCTGTACGACCTCATCGCGCGCATGAACCGGGCCGAAGACGACACGATGGTCGTCCCGAGTGAATATCTGGAAGTCGTCATCATGAAACGATGAGGCGCCTCGGCGAGACCGGCGCCAGGACATTTACCCAATCATCTTCGAGAAGGAAAAACTGATGAATGCTGTGACCTATGGGGGCGCTCGCGCCCCCGCTACTGCTGTTACCAAACGCGCGCAGACTGAACCGCACAAAAGTTTCTTCACGCGCTTTATGGAGGCGCTGAGAGAATCGCGGGCTCAACAGGCTCGCCGCGTGCTTGACGACCATGCGTATCTGTCGCCGCCAGATGACCCTGATGTGATTATGTGAAAGGTAAGCGATGAAACGCTATCTCATCGAACGGGACATCCCGAATGTAGGCAGTCTGACCGCTGCGCAGCTCAGGGACCTCGCGGCGACATCCAACAATGCGCTCGCCAAGCTTTCCGGGAAAGTGCAGTGGGTGCAATTCTTCATCGACGAAACTTTTTGCATCTACCTTGCCGAAAGCGAAGCCTTGGTTCGCGAGCACTTCCGGCTGGCCGGTTTTCCAATAACGAGAGTGACAGAAGTGCCGACCATCATTGGTCCGATGACCGCATATGAACGCGTACGACTCACTGAGGCCGCGTGATGGAATTGATCTGGAACAATCCCTGGTTCTTTGGCGCCGCTTTGTCGGCTGCCGAGCCACCGAATCGTTGCCCCATCACCGGCTTTCCGTGCGAGGGCGACCTGTCGCATCTTTGCAAAGATTACGGCTGCGCCCGCAAGGGTGGCTTGTCGCCACGCTCGGACGAGAATTCATAAATTTGAGCTTTGTCCACGCAACGTCAGCGGGGCAGATGCCGGCCCGCTGCGAGCGCTCTCAAGTACGACAACCCTTGCGCTATCTCGCGCTGCTCGGCGTCGTGCGCCATGCGCTCGTAATCTTCCGCGGCTTTCAGCATTTGGTCGCGTGCAATATGGACGCGGAATCGCTCAGCCATCGTGCGGCATTCCCGGGCGCGTGTCCGGCACCGACGGCTCTCTGGAACGGCGATCGATAGAGGCATAGGGCACTCAGGATTGAGTTGGTCGTCGCCTGAAAAACCCGGCATCGCGAAATCTGTTCCGCGATCGCGGCGAAAATTCGATTCCGAGCGGTAAAATAGGACGGCTGTTGATAACCGGATCAGGACTGCTGCTCAGTCGTCTGCGCGGGTTAAAACTTTCTCGTCATGCTTGTCGGCGAGTTCCACATCCAGCAGACGGGCTTTGCCGTCAGGAGGGAAGGGAGGCCCGGAGGCTCATTGACCTCTATGATTTCACTCCGCGGATCGACTTCGGTGCCCAATAGAAAGGGGGGCGCCATGTTCGCGCTGGTTCCTCTGGATGTCTGGGTCGCGGCAGCACACCCTGCCGCGATTGGCATGGTAGCGATCTTCGGGCCGTCGGCAGGCGTCTTCGTCCTGATTTATTTCTGCTTGTGCGCGGACATCATTATCGA
>DAHUXA010000203.1 GCA_027307405.1 Hyphomicrobiales bacterium
GGCGCCAGGACGGTTCGACGGCGGCAGGCTCATGGGCGCCGGCAGCGGCTGCGAGGGCGGCTCATCGCGTCCCGGATAATAAGGCGGCGGCGGGGGTTGTGTCCGGCTTCGCGGTGCACTGGGGACGTCTGCAGGCGGACGCGGCGGAGGGTCGCCGAAGATCGACCCGAACTGCGCGAAGGCAGGCAGCGGCGCCACGAACAGCGCGGCGCCCGCTAACAACGCGAGTGAACAGATGCAACGCGCCATCAAAGCCCGGTTCTTGCCCGGCGGCGTGGATTCGCGGACGCCGGTCGCAGCGCCCGGTTAACACGGGGAATACGGCGGCGGAAGGGCGTCCTCTTTGCTGCGGAAAGCCTGTGCGCTGTCATTGCCGGGCTTGAGGCGGAGAATGTGGCGTGCGCGGGGCCCGGAACAACCCAGCCAGGCTACTGATTGCCGCCCCCAGGCGACCACGCCTTGTAGTCCCCCGTTGCCTTCGGCCGCCGTCCGGCGGCAAGCGTTGAACCCGGCGGCCGCAGCGCGCCCGGCGTGCCGGTCATGTTCGGACGGTGCGGTTTTTGCCACGAGCGCGGCTTGTAGTTTTCCTCTGTCGGAGGCGTATCGACGGTGTGGTGCAGCCAGCCGTGCCAGGAGGGCGGGACGCTCGAAGCTTCGGTATAGCCGTTGTAGATCACCCAGCGTCGCTCGAAGCCGAGCGTCTTGTCGATCTTGCCGCCGCTCGTGCGATAGTAGCGGTTGCCGAATTCGTCCTCGCCCACGGTCTCGCCATACATCCAGGTCCAGAACTGGGTGCCGAATGTCTGCGAATTCCACCAGGTAAACAGCTTGAGAAGAAAGCTTTTCATTGCGGCCGCGCATTGAAAACGATTGAGACGCGGGCGTTTTGCCACCTCACCGCCGCATTGTCCAGCGACGGAAAGGTCGAGCTTCAAAACAATGACCGTATTCGCCGCTCTTTTTTGGATGATATTAAAGCCGCATGGATTCGCTGCGAGCCGCGCTCACCTGGGTTAAAGACCTGCTCGACTGGCTGCCTGACGCGGCGGTCGCGCTGCTGGTCCTCGCGATCGCGGTGCTGATCGCGCTCGCGCTGCATCGATGGGCGCGCAAGCTGGTGCGTCGTGCACTTGCCGGGCGCTATCCGTACCTCTTTTCAACGTTCACTCAAACGCGTGGCGTGAGCCGGCTCGCACTGCTGATCCTGGCGGTGATGGTGGCCATTCCGCTTGCGCCGCTGCGGCCCGAAACCGCAGAGCTGCTCGCGCGCTTGCTGGGCATGGCGGTGATTGGATTGATCGGCTGGGGAGCAATCATCGCGCTGCATATCGCGGCCGACCTCTACCTGCGTCGATTCCGCCTCGACATCGATGACAATCTGCTGGCGCGCAAGCACAACACTCAGGTGCGCGTCCTCTCACGCACGATCGACGTGCTGTTGGTGATGCTCACGCTGAGCGCCGCGCTGATGACTTTCCCGGCGGTGCGGCAATATGGATTGAGCCTGTTCGCCTCTGCCGGCGTCGCCGGCATCGTCGCGGGCCTTGCCGCACGGCCGGTGCTCAGCAATCTGATGGCGGGCGTGCAGCTCGCGATGACGCAGCCGATCCGGCTCTACGATGCGGTATTCGTGGAGAACGAGTACGGCACCGTCGAGGAAATCACGTCGACTTATGTCGTCGTCAAGCTGTGGGATCTGCGGCGCATGATCGTGCCGCTGACTTACTTCATCGAAAAACCGTTTCAGAACTGGACACGCGAGATGACCGCGCTGGTCGGCAGTGTGATGATTTACGTGGATTACGCTGCACCCGTCGGAATTATTCGGGAGAAGCTCAACGAGATTCTCAAACAATCGGACAAGTGGGACGGGAAGACAGCCGCCTTGCAGGTCACGGATTTCAAGGAAGGCACCATGGAGCTGCGTTGCCTGATGAGCGCCCGCTCGGCCGCGCAAACCTTTGATCTGCGATGCGAGGTGCGTGAAAAACTGATCGCGTTTCTCCAGAAGAACCACCCGGAGGCGCTCCCGCATTCGCGCCAGATCAGTTTCAGGGACAGCCCCGAACCCGAAAGCGCAAAGAGTACCACCCGCAAGGGCGTCGACCGCCGATCCGGATGAGTCCGGAATCCATGTTGCAGTGCATGTTGCGTTTTGGAACAGGCTCCGGGTATCCTGCCTAGGAATTCATCAGCGCGGACGCCTGTTCGCTCAAGAATTGGCTCTCCTACGCTGAGATTTCGGAATGACAGTGCCGGGATAAAAGGCGGGCTCCTTGCGGGTCCGCCTTTTTTCTTGCCGTGTCCCGGAAGCAGGCGATCGGGCACCTTGAGCATTTATTGCGGGTGAAAGTCGCGACCGCGACCCACCACGACACCTTGGCGCGCCCTTAGGTTGAATTCACAGGCGTGGGTATCGTGACCGGCCGCTTTTTCACACCGCGCCTTCGCCGTAAGACACTGACACGGTTTTGAGAATCAGCGACTCCGCTCGCACAACCCGACGATTTTTCCCTGGTTTGTCCCCGCCTGCGTCCGTGCCCGGTTCCGCACCCGATCGGCACGGAAGTCCCGTTTTCCGGTCATTTTTTTGTCATGGCCGGAGGCATAAAAACCTAGGGGCCATGCCCGAGAAAAATACTTTTCGCCGGTCCGGGATGGGCCAATACTGGCTGCGTTCTCGCGGTCCGTTGTCCCCAAAGTTATCCCTTGGACACAAGATTTAGTGTTTGATTCAGATTTGATCACTATGTCTTGTTGACGTGTACAGCGAGTCCACTTAGCTTTGGTATGTTCGGTGGCGTTGAGTTTCAGGTTCCCTCCGGACCCTCAGAACGGCTTTTCAGTCGATGAGCTCAACCCGCGCCAGAACCATGGCGTTTGGGACAGGGACTTTCTGTGCCCGGGACAAAAACCCGGGATCGAACCGGTGCCAGATCAGAGCGCCGGGCTTAGATGGGGTGGATGGGTCGACCGAGTACGAGCGACGGCGGCGGATCGGGACAGGTCCGTCAGAAACAAAAGGGCGGTGGTCAACCGTCCGGAAATTTGGGGCTAGAGACACATGCGAATTGAACGGCGCTACACCAAGGATGGACAGTCGGCTTACGCGGGCATCGATTTCCGGCTCACGACCAGCGAGATCCGCAATCCGGACGGCTCGGTCGTATTCAAGCTCGACAATGTCGAGGTGCCGGAGTTCTGGTCGCAGGTCGCCGCCGACGTGCTGGCGCAAAAATATTTCCGCAAGGCCGGCGTCCCCGCCCGCCTGAAGAAGGTCGAAGAGAATTCAGTGCCCTCGTTCCTGTGGCGCTCGGTCGCCGACGAGGACGCGCTTGCCACGCTGCCCGAAAAAGACCGCTACATCGGCGAGCAGAGCTCCAAACAGGTCTTCGATCGTCTCGCCGGCACCTGGACCTATTGGGGCTGGAAAGGCGGCTATTTCACGAGCGAAGAGGACGCCCGAGCCTTCCATGACGAGCTTTGCTACATGCTCGCGATGCAGATGGCCGCGCCGAACAGCCCGCAATGGTTCAACACCGGTCTGCATTGGGCCTACGGCATCGATGGTCCGAGCCAGGGCCACTATTACATCGACCCGTTCACCGGCAAGCTGACCAAATCGAAATCCTCCTACGAGCATCCGCAGCCGCACGCCTGCTTCATCCAGTCGATCAACGACGACCTCGTCAACGAAGGCGGGATCATGGACCTGTGGGTGCGCGAGGCGCGCCTGTTCAAATACGGCTCCGGCACCGGCACCAATTTCTCCGCGCTGCGCGGCGAAGGCGAGAAACTCTCGGGCGGCGGCCGCTCCTCGGGCCTGATGTCGTTCCTCAAGATCGGCGACCGCGCCGCGGGCGCGATCAAGTCGGGGGGCACCACGCGGCGCGCGGCCAAGATGGTGATCGTCGATATCGATCATCCCGATATCGAGACCTATATCGACTGGAAGGTGATGGAAGAGCAGAAGGTGGCGGCGCTCGTCACCGGCTCCAAGATCAACCAGAAGCACCTCAAGGCGATCCTCAAGGCCTGCGTGAATTGCGAAGGCTCGGGCGATGATTGCTTCTCGCCGGAGAAGAACCCAGCGCTGAAGCGCGAGATCAAGCTCGCGCGCAAGTCGATGGTCCCCGACAACTACATCAAGCGGGTGATCCAGTTCGCCAAGCAGGGCTACAAGGACATCAATTTCCCGACCTACGACACCGACTGGGATAGCGAGGCCTATCTCACCGTCGCCGGGCAGAATTCGAACAATTCGGTGCGCGTCACTGACGGCTTCCTCAAATCGGTCGAAGCCGACGGCAAGTGGGACCTCACCTATCGCAAGAACGGCAAGCTCGCGAAGACCCTCGATGCGCGCGCGCTGTGGGAAAAGATCGGTTACGCCGCCTGGGCCTCCGCCGATCCTGGCCTGCAATACCACACCACGGTCAATGACTGGCACACCTGCCCGGCCTCGGGCGAAATCCGCGCCAGCAATCCGTGCTCGGAATACATGTTCCTCGACGATACCGCCTGCAATCTGGCGTCGTTGAACCTGCTCACCTTCCGCGACGAAAAGACCGGCAAATTCCAGGTCGAGAGTTACGAGCACGCCGTGCGGCTATGGACCGTGGTGCTGGAAATCTCGGTGATGATGGCGCAATTCCCCTCGCGCCAGATTGCCGAGCGATCCTTCGAATTCCGCACCCTCGGCCTCGGCTATGCCAATATCGGCGGCCTGCTGATGACCTCCGGCATTCCCTATGACTCGGATGCCGGCCGCGCCATCGGCGGCGCCCTCACCGCCATCATGACTGGCGTGTCCTATGCGACCTCGGCCGAAATGGCCGAGAAGCTCGGGCCCTTCCCCGGCTACAAGAAAAACCGCGAGCACATGCTGCGCGTGATGCGCAATCACCGGCGCGCGGCCTACAACGAGCGCACCGGCTACGAGAAAGTCGCAACGCCGCCCGTGCCGCTCGACCACGCCTCCTGCCCCGATCAGACGTTGATCGCGCATGCCAAGGCCGCCTGGGACCGCGCGATCGCGCTCGGCGAGAAGCACGGCTACCGCAATGCGCAGGCAACCGTGATCGCCCCCACCGGCACCATTGGCCTGGTGATGGATTGCGACACCACCGGCATCGAGCCCGATTTCGCGCTGGTGAAGTTCAAGAAGCTCGCCGGCGGCGGCTACTTCAAGATCATCAACCGCGCGGTGCCGGAAGCCCTGCGCACACTTGGCTACAGCGAGGCGGATATCGCGGAAATCGAAGCCTACGCGGTCGGCCACGGCACGCTGGCGCAGGCGCCCGCGATCAACCACACCACGCTGATGGCCAAGGGCTTTACTGAGGAAGCCATCGCCAAGGTCGAGAAGGCGTTGCCGACC
>DAHUXA010000204.1 GCA_027307405.1 Hyphomicrobiales bacterium
AGTTCGCTGACGCGGTCAGTACAGGAATCGCTTATCGCGCGGTATGAGTGACAATACCAGTAGGAGCGCCGCCCAAGCCGGCCTGTTCTCACATACGCGCTAAACCGCGTACGCAGCAACTTTTGCCTTGGCACTGTCATATTCTTGCTTGGAAACGGCAACGCACCCTTTCTGAGGGGGCTCTGCATTCACCGATGGAGACGGATATGCAATGAGCATGAACCAAATCGCGCAGATCGAAGCTCCAATAAGAGCGATGAGGTTTCTCCATGTCATCTGATGGCCTTCTCTCTTATGCGGAAACTTTCTCCCTCTTCTGAAAAATACTTACTTCGGGCCACCCTGGACGGCTGTGAGCTAGCTCACACCGCAGCTTTTATTTGTTTCTTGCTGGCGAGGGCCAAGGAGGTGCGCAAGTTCACCTGAAGCGGCATCCGAGACGATGCCCCCGGCGCAGATGCACGTTTCGGCCCGGCATTCTTGGGACCACGACGTCTAGGACGGCGACCGGACAGCTCCGGTTTCAGGCCGGCTTCGGCTCTGCGGTGATCTGTTCCAGCACCCGCCCCTTGGTTTCGACGCCAACCCCCCATAATGCAAATGAGGCAATCAGGAAGGTCAGCGCAAACGTGTGGAGCACGTAGGCGCCAAGGCCATACTGGAGCATGAAACCGACCACGGCCGGCGCCAGAAACGAACCCACGCGGCCAATGCCGAAGAACCACCCGACGGCCGTCGCGCGCAGGTGGGTCGGGTACAGCTCGCTGACGTAGATTCCGTTCGAGCCATACACGCCCGGATTTACCCAGCCGACTGCGGCGATCGCGAAATAGATCCACACACCGCTCGCGTAGGCAAACCAGAGATGGAAAAACGCGCCGACGAAATAATACAGGAACAGCACAGGCCGGCGGCCATAGCGGTCAATGAGGAAACCGCAGGCCGTATAGCCGACGAAGGCCGCGATCGCCTGGACGAACAGAAAACCGAAAATCTGCCTGAGCTCGAAACCGCGCTGGACCAGAATCTGCGGCAGCATGAAGATGATGCCGTTCGATGCCCAGAGAAAACAGAACGAGACGATCCACAACAGGATCGTCCGCCTGCGCCGCTCAGGCGTCAGCAGCTCGAACACCGTTACGCCGCGTTCCTCAACACCGGACGGAACGATCGTCGGAGGCGGCAACGGTTTTCCTTCCGACGCTTTCGCCTCGATATCGGCCACCGTGCGTTCGGCTTCAGCGACGCGCCCGCGGCTGATCAGGTAGCGGACCGACTCCGGCATGACGAGCCGCACAAAGAACAGCAGAACGGCCGGAATGACGCCGATGACAAACACCGTCCGCCAGCCGTAGGTCGGGATGATGAAGTAAGCGAGCGCAGCTGCGAGCGCGAGACCCATCGGAAATGCCGCCATCATCGAGCCCGTCATGCGTCCGCGGATCCGGCTCGGACTATATTCCGAGGTCAGCGTGAGCGCGACCGGGACTTCCCCGCCCAGCCCGAAGTTGGAGATGAAGCGGAAGATGGACAGTGAAAGCACGTTCCACGATGTGGCAACCAATCCGGTGAAGACCGAAAAGATTCCGATGGTGGCGGCGAAAGACGTACGGCGGCCGATGTAATCCGAGATCGTGCCCCAGAACAGCGCACCGAGGAACGCGCCAACCAGCCCGACGGTCGCGAGCAGACCCGCTTGCGCCTGGTTCAGGCCGAACTCGCGCGCAACCGGCGGCAATGCCATTCCGAACAACGCAAAGTCGCAGGCGTCGAACATCACGCCGATGAAGCAGAGCGTGAACAGGTTGCGGTGCCAGCGGGAAAAAGGCAGCCGCTCAAGACGGCCCAGCAGTTCGGCCGATTTGCTGTCACTGGCTTGCATGGAATGTCCCCCCGGACGCGCCTCGTTTTTTATGGCACCGCGGCCTTATGCGAACGCAGAGGCCGTGCGCCGCAACGAGGAGTTAATAGCGAAAAGAAATTGATGACAAGCCGCCGCGCTCGCAAAGGATGCAGACAGCTTGAAACGGCGTCGCGATAGCGCGTAAGTTCTCCGTTCCTTCCAGGGCGCAGCCGTGATCATCGACGTATTCAATCATTTCATGCCGGCACCTTATTTTGACCGGCTGAAAAAACTTGCGCCCGAACTTCCCGCTGCGACGGCATTCCCGCGGCTGCGCACGCTGTGGGACCTCGATGCGCGGCTCCGGTTGCTGGATCAGTTCGGCGATTATCAGCAGGTGCTGTCGCTCGCCAATCCTCCACTCGAACTACTCCCCTCGCCCGAGCAAACGCCGGACTATGCGCGAATGGCCAACGATGGATTAGCCGACCTGTGCCGTCGCCATCCGCAGCGGTTTCCGACCTTCATCGCCTCATTGCCGATGAACAACATCGACGCCGCGCTTCATGAGATCGACCGGGCGGTGAACGGTCTCGGCGCGAAAGGCATCCAGGTGTTCACCAACGTCGCGGGCAAGCCGCTGAGCGCGCCCGAATTCCGTCCGATATTCGCCCGCATGGTCCAGCTTGACCTGCCGGTCTGGGTACATCCGATGCGCGGCCCGCAATTTTCGGATTACGCAACTGAAAAAACTTCGGAAAACGAAATCTGGTTCACCTTCGGATGGCCTTATGAAACGACCGCCTGCATGACGCGGCTGATCTATTCGGGCCTCTATGATGAGTTTCCGAAACTGAAAGTCATCACCCACCATATGGGCGGAATGATCCCTTATTTTGCCGGACGGATTGCGCTCGGCTTCCGGCAGATTTTTTTCGGCGCGCCGGATCGCAATCCTGGTGCCGAAACCCTGAAAAAGCCGCCCGGCGATTATTTCAAGATGCTTTATGCCGACACCGCCCTCAACGGAGACGCCGCCGCGACGGCGTGCGGGCATGCCTATTTCGGCACGTCGCAGTGCCTCTTTGCGACCGATGCGCCATTCGATGCGGAACAGGGCCGCGGGCTGATCGCCAAAACAATTGCGGCCGTCGAGGCGCTGGATATCAGCGCCGCTGAAAAGGCCCGCATTTTCAACGGCAATGCCCGCGCCCTTCTCAAGCTCCAGTAAAGGTTGAACATGCAAACGCGAAACGTGAAGGTGCGGCTGCGCGACGGCGAAATGGGCGCCTATGTCGCCATTCCGGATAAAACGCCGGCCGGCGCGATCATCGCGATCATGGAAATATGGGGCGTCAACGACACCATGCGCCACCATGCGCATGAATTCGCCGAGGCCGGTTTCGTTTGCCTGGTGCCGGATCTCTTCTGGCGGCAGGAGCCTGGTGTCGAGCTCTCGGACAAGAACCCGGAAGACGTCAAGAAGGCCTTCGATCTCTACTACGATTTCGATTACGACCTTGCGGTCCGGGATATGGAGGACACGCGCGCCTATCTGAAGCAGATGCCCGAATGCAACGGCAAGGTCGGCGCCGTCGGCTACTGTCTCGGCGGCAAGCTCTGCTACCTGATGTGCTGCCGGACCGACATCGACTGCGCGGTGGCCTACTACGGCACCTATATCGAGCATCGCATTCGCGAGGCGCCAAACTTGCACCGGCCGTTCGTGCTGCACATGGCCATGAAGGACCGTTGGGTGCAGGCGGAGGTCAACGACCTTCTTGAGCGGCGCCTGTCACCCAATCCACTCGTGACGATTTACAAATATCCCGGCGCCGACCATGCCTTTGCTCGCTTTGGCGGAAAAACCTACAGCAAGCCGGAGGCAGATCGCGCCCTGAAGTTGACGCTCGAATTTTTCAATCAGCACCTGGCCTGATCGGAGCCTGGGAGGACTTGATGCAACGGATCGGCGTTCTTTCGGCAGTGGCGGTCGCGGGCGCCCTCGCCTTCACCAATCAGGCGCGATGCGAAGAGCATTTGCTGGTCAATGTTTTCCCGGGCCCGCAACACCTCGCGCTTTACGTCGCAAAAGAAAAGGGACTGTTCGAAAAGCGCGGGCTATCCGTCGACGTTCAGTTCACGCCGACCTCAAAGGCGCAGCGTGATGCGCTGGCAGACGGCAGCGTGCAGATCGCGCAGGCCGCGGTGGACAATGCCGTCGCCATGGTTGAGGGCGCTAAAAAGGACGTGGTCATCGTGTCCGGCGGCAGCAACGGTATGCTCAGTCTTTTCGTCCGGCCGGAAATAAAAACCTACGACGACATCCGCGGAAAGGCTGTCGTCGTCGACGCGCCAGATACCGCCTACGCGCTCGTGCTCTACAAGATGCTGGCTCTGAAAGGCATCAAGCGGAGCGACTACGATGTTTTTCAGGGCGGCGATTGCATGCGCCGTCTCAACGGTATCCGGAATGATCCAAAGAATGCTGCAGTGCTGCTGAATTTTCCCTGTACGGTTCTGGCGGAGCGCGAGGGTTATCCCAATTGGGGCTCCGCAGCCGAAGCCCTCGGCGCCTATCAGGCCGATGGCGCATTCGTGATGCGTGAATGGGCACAGAAGAACCGCGAAACGCTGGTCAATTATTTGCAGTCAATCGTCGAGGCTCTGCGCTGGGCCTCTCGCCCGGAAAACAGGTCGGAAACCGCGGCGATCGTCGCGAAGTATCTCAAGGTGGCGCCGGACGTCGCCGAAAAAAGCGTCGAGGGCGCGCTCGGTCCGCGCGGTGGGCTCGACAAGGACGCGCGTCTCAATGCCGAGGGTTTCCGCAACCTGCTTCAACTGCGCGCGGAAATGATCGGCGGGCTGTCGGATATACGGCCGGAAAAGTACCTGGACCTTTCCTACTACGATCGCGCCGTGGCGGGACTGCCCTCGCCTTGATCGACTGCGTGCCCCGCCCGCGCGGGGCCGCAGCCGAATTCTACCGGGCGCTGAGCGTGCCGCTCACGCGCCGCGCGGATTTACGACAACGTACCCGCTGATCGAAACGACGTGTTCGCGGGTCAGGCCGCCGCCGGAATTGCCATCGTGCACGAGCCAGTTGTTGCCTTCGACATGGCTCACCAGCACCATCACGTGATGATTGCGCACTGCCGCCATTCCCGGCGCGGGTGAGGTGCGCGGGAATTTCCGCATCCAGTTCGACGCGAGATTAAGGTCGGCGCGGATATGGCCGAACAAATAAAGCGATGCCTCGCAGCCGCAATAGGCGTGCGGGCAGCCTGCCGGCCGGCGGCTCACGACGGTGCCATTGGCGTCTGTCGCAACAGCGGCTACGCGAGCCTGCAAGCCGCGAGCCTGCACGCCGCCACGATCCGAACAGCCGCGCTCATCGCAAACAATCGTATTCTGCTGGCGATGGTAGGCGTGCCTGGGCTTCGCATCGGCAGTTGCCGCAGCAACAACAGAAAGAAGCGCCGC
>DAHUXA010000205.1 GCA_027307405.1 Hyphomicrobiales bacterium
ACTAACCGGAAGTATTTTGCTGCAACGGTATTGAGCTGCCCCTGATCCTTAGACTGTCGGCGATATTTTAAAACTCGGCGGCTGGCAGGTGGGGAGCAAAATGAAAAATAAATTAGTGGCGGCTTTCAAGAACAACCAAATTATCGTTGCCTTCAAAAATCAAATCGTCGTTGCTTTCATTGTGGGTGGAGCAATCATCATCGCACCCGCAATATTTATTGTAGGAGTAATCAGGCTTGCCTACGCGCGCGGCATCGGGACAGCGCTAGCGCGCCCTGTCTCGGAAAAATTGGATGCATGGCGGAGAGGGGACGCCGTGATAGCCGGTCGCCGTGTCGACGCGGTCGAATAGAACCGCATTCGATGGAGCGGTGTTCAACTCGCAAAGACTTGCGATTGTGATGGTATTACCTTGGTCCATTTCCTCGCTACAGCAACTTTATGTGCGGTTCTTCTGCACTGTTCTTAATACCTCTGGATTCACGACGTTTATGGGTTCGCCCGCCGCGTAGGCAATAATCTGGTCGAAGACGTCGGCGAACTGGACTTCGTATTCATCACGCGACACGTAGCCGATGTGCGGCGTACACACGACATTGGCCATGGTGAGCAACGGATGGTTCGTGTCGCGCAAGGGCTCGTCTTCGTAAACGTCGATTGCCGCCATCCCAGGCCGCCCAGCCCGCAGCGCATTCACCAGCGCGCCAGTTTCGATTAGTTGCGCACGGCTGGTATTGACCAGTAGTGATGTCGGCTTCATTCGCGCGAGATCGCCCGCAGTGACGATATGGCGGGTAGCATCGACTAGGCGCATGTGCAGCGTGATGACATCGCACTGCTCAAAGAAATCCAATTTGTTGCTTGCCGTCGCGTAGCCATCGGCTTGCGCCTTTGCGCGCGCCGCCTCTCGCCCCCAGATAAGCACTTTCATACCGAAAGCTCGGCCGTAACCGGCGACAACGCTACCGATCCGGCCGTAGCCGTAGATACCAAGCGTCTTGTCACGCAGCGTGGAACCGACGCCGATCTGCCATTGGCCCGTTTTGAGCGCCGACATTTGCTGCGGGATCTGGCGCATTGCTGCCAGTACCAGCCCCCAAGCGAGTTCTGCGGTTGCGTATGATGGTGTGCCTGGATGCTGGTTGGAGGAAACTATTACACCCAGCTTAGTGCAGGCGTCGATGTCAATATGCGGATAGACGCTGCGCTGGCTGATGAGCTTTAGATTGTGCAGGCGCTCAAGCAAAGGTGCTTGAATCTTTGTGCGTTCACGTATCAGAACCAAGACTTCGGTCATGCGCAGGCGCGCGGCGAGTGCGTCGACATCCTGGACGTGATCATTCCAAATCTCAACGTCGTGACCTGCGAGCTTGCTGAAGCATCGAAGGGTACGCAGCGTGTCATGGTAATCATCGAGGATAGAAATTTTCATAAGCCAAGCGCTCAAATCATTTTGGGTAAGTGCCTCTATTACACGGCAGAAAGTGTGCCGAATTTATCGGCCACAATTCCACATTGGCCCAATCGGTGTCTGCGTCCAACAGGGACCGAAGCCGCCGCCGTTCCAGCGCCCACGGTAAAAGCCCGGCCAGGCTGGGCCGTAATATTGCGGGCCGTACACTCGGTAGTGGTGCTCCAAGCGCTCACGTTCGATTACTTCGGGCGGGCGATAGCCGGGCAGGAAACCATAGCCGTGCCAATGACGAACCACGCGGTGCTTGGTCACATCGCGCTTTTTGTCTATAGGCGCGGACAGTGCGGCCTGCGCCAGCGAGAGGGCAACCGCGGTGGCGATGACGCCTGAGAGACTGCGCAGCATTACGCGGACCAACATACTCTCGCAGAGAGTAACAGTCCTGCTGGGAGAATGCCCCGGGGCATTCTTTTTGAGCGCCGACCACGTTCAGTGTGGCCGACTCCTGCCTATTTCTTGCCAGCGCTTGATTACCCCGGGCGGAAATTCACGCTTCCCGACGCCAACGCGTCGGCAGGCCTCAGGCCACATTTTGAGTAAGGCTTGATCGCGACGGAACAATTCGCTTTGCGAAACCTCACCGCCTTCAGAACTCGGCCATTGCTCCGCTGCCATTTTCAGAAGCTCAATCAAGGGAGCTATATCTTGTTTCTCAGTCATCATGGCTAATCCCCTTTCCTTTCCTCAGCCATGATCAGAATAGGCGCAACCCATACGACCCCGCAGTGCTGGCCATCACGAAAAGGCGCATTTGACATAGCGCGGTGGTATCAAATTACTTCAGTGCGATTCCGAATCTCGATATAAAGTTTCACGGGGGCTATGGGGATGCCCTGATGAAATCCTCAATCGTCAAACGTTCCATCATCATTGATGGACACAAGACCAGCGTCAGCCTTGAAGATGCCTTTTGGAATGACCTGAAGGAAATCGCGCACGCTCAACAAAAGACGCTGTCGGAGTTGGTCGCAAAGATCGACGTTACGCGCCAACAAGGCAACCTGTCCTCAGCGATCCGCCTGTTCGTGCTCGATCACACACGCATGGGAGCGGGCGAACATAAGTAACGTTTACCGTGCGCTAAAGCACCGCCGGTAATTGCGGGCACCGCGCATCGCATCGGTCATTCATTTGTGTGCAATCTTGCAACCGGCGCGAACGTGACCACGCTACTCAAGGCATCCGCGCACCAAAATTCTGCCCACCTTTTGTCGTGCTGTGTGTGTGAGGGGGGCGGCCGTGAAAATCGCCCATAACGTTATACGTATCGACTATGGCACCGCTGTGCGCGACTACGCACGCGGCAACTTGGACGAGGCGGAGCTGTGGGCGGAGTTGAGCGAGCTCGGTTACAACTCCTTTGAGATCGAGTGGCACATTGCGAATCCGGGTCAGCGTATGAGTAGGGGGTCGCTAATGGATGATGAGTTAAAGGAATTGTTTTTCGACGCGATAGATAACTTCCCGCCAGAGCAGCAAGACGCGGCGCAGAGATGGCTGAACAAGAGGGTGGTACTGGCGAAAGTTGCGGAGCAGCTAATTGCCGAAGCGGGGGCGGAGCTACCACCAGAAGTCAGTTAATCGGTCGCACTCCCGCGTCGCAGCCGCATCCGACACCATTCTTGTGAGGCAAGTTCGGGCGGCGGTACCATCGTGCCGCTTACTTCTGTCATTCCGCTGCCACGAATGGGGCAGACCATTTAAGCTATGCAGGCGATGCAGCTGCTGGCGTCGAGCGGCGTGACCATGGCTGCGGGAGCCATGATCTCATTGTCGTTTGCACTCTCGCCGACACCCGCGCTGCTGCTGCCGCGACCAGTGCCAGTCGAAGCTGGTGGCCAAATGACATCGCAACAGCAGCGAACCAGTGAGACCGTGGGCGCGGCCATCGCCGACACTTTCGAACGGCGCTGGCAGGCGGCTACCGACGAGATCCCGCCGACGCCAGTGCCGCTGCGTGACTCGCTTGAGGGCCTGATCGGCGGCCTGCCGGCGTTGTCTCTGGCGCAGAATGAGCCGCAAGTGGCGCATGTCGAGCCGCGTGACCCACTCGAAGGTCTGATCGGTGGCCTGCCGATGCTGACGCAGGATGCGCCGCAAGTGACGCGCGCCGAGCCGCGCAATCTCGCGGACAACCCCCAGCCCGAGCAGCAGGACTCGGTCACAGCGGTGCTTCAGGAACCGCCAGCGTCGCTATCTGACGTCTGCGCCCGTCACGGCCTGCGTCGTGTCGACTACACGCAAAAAAACCACCACTACTGGCGCTGCGCAGATCGGCACTAATTCATTGTAATGAACGCGCCAGCTCATGTTCGCTTCATCAGCCGGGGATGCCGATAGAGCCGCGTGGCTAGCCTCCTAATTTGGATTTCGAAAGATGCGATGTCCGTTATTGGCACAAAGCGGAAATTCCAAAATGGCCAGCAGATGTCCGCCTTCGGGACACGCCATTAGAGCCACTGAGAGCCGTGGTTGCCGGTCTCAGCGTTGTGGACCGGACAGGCTGAGCTCGCGTTCGGCGCGAAAGATATTGCTGTGGAGATTGGCGATCCACTGCCGTCCGTTCGATGTTACGTTGAGGTAGCGGATCGCGCTCTGGATATGCGTCGATATGCTACTCCAATAAAATTTCGGATATCGATCGGTGAGATCGGCCGGCGAAGCATAGCCGAGTTGCTTATTCATCCCGACCTCTTCGAATTCGCAATAAAGAGCATTGGCCTTGCGCAGATAATGCGGATCGCCGAGCTGGCCGATAAGGTTGGCGGCGCGCACCAGCATGCCCTCTTCGCTGTCGCTGTCGTCGGCGCCGTGAGTTGACGGAAAGCGCGTGAACTCGATGGCATTGGCGATACGGGCAGCATCGAGCGATTTGATCTTGGCCACGCGATCCATCACGAATAGCTTTGAACGGTCGACGCGATACGGCATTAGTGCCGCGTCTGACGAGCCGCGCGGCAGTTCGGCCTTGTTGCCTTTGGTATCAATAATGTAGCCGTCGGCGCTATCGCCATTAAGAATACCGCGAACGTAACCAATGTCGTGAAACAGACAAGCGACGATAACGTGCGCGAAATCGCTGGCACTTGTCTCAGTCGAAAGCTGTCGTCCCCTCAAAATATCGTAACCGACGAGCGTCACCAGCATCGTATGCTCGACATTGTGATAGAGCGCGTCACTGTTGCCGATACAGTCGATAGCAAGCCTGGCAGCCGACTGGACGCGTTCTATTAGTCCCGCATCGGTCGAGCCAAAGCGACGACCCATGTGCTCGGCAAGGTGAGACCCCAAGGCCTCCGCCGCCAGTTCGGGAATGGTAAACATTGGACCCTCCCGTAATCCTCTAAACAGTCGCGGCGCTTAGCTGGTTGACGTCCTCGCGAAGGCCGACGCCCGCTGTCGCAGGCAAACGGATATCGGCGACTGGAAATTAAAGAGGGACCGCTGCGCGTGGCAATCACAGCGATCCGCCCTTACGAGGCCGACTTAGGGGACCGGCATCTCGCGACGCCACTATCGTCCCCCTCGTACCGTTCCGGCTGTGCTCGACATCACATTGTGGCAGATGGGCGCCCGTGCGGACCGGGAATGCGCCTTTTTGTGACGGCCAACACAGCGCGCACACCGCCATTCACCTAACTTGATTATGGGACATCCACATTTTGCCGGGTCAGTAGGAGACGACGATGAGCTTCAATTATCTGACCAACTCCAGCGGGTTTACCCGGATTACCGCCTATGTGGGGCAGTTGCTCGACGGTGCCGTAGACGAGCACATCGAAAGGCTCTCCCAACAGCTG
>DAHUXA010000206.1 GCA_027307405.1 Hyphomicrobiales bacterium
CACCACCGTGGCCGTGCGCGAGGGCTAACGAGGGTAATAACGAAATCGCCAAGGCGATTAGAAGCCTACGCATGCAACCCTCCTGTGTTTGTTGATTAAATAATGAACAGCACAGCCGGTTGAATCATGCGCAGTCATCACGCGGTCTTGATCCCAGCCATCGGGCCTCACCCCAAGCAGGTATTCAGGTCCGCTTGGAATTTTTGTGCAAAGCAGAATTTCACTGGAACGATATGTCAAATGACACATTGAAGGGTGAGCGGTAGGGGATTTTGGGGTCCAAAATGAACTTGTGGGACGAGTATCGTGTAAAGGCTGCTGAACTAAGCGCGCGGGCAGTCTGCGAAAATGATCTTGCGTTGCAGATAGAGCTGGAAAACTTGGCGCGCAGTTATCTGCGTCTGGCTTTGCAGGCCGAACAGAACAGTCTCCTCGACCTCACATACGAAACGCCGCTTCCGAAAGAAGACGACGATCCTGCCGCTAGAAGGTAAGCTGAGCTCATTGGCAAGTCGCGATGCAGCGCTTTGGAATTCCTCGTCGAGAAACCGACGAGCAAGCAAACAAAGTTACGCAGCTGAATTGGCGGCGCGGATTGTTGCGCATCTGGCTGCTGTTGTCCGCCGCATGGATTATGGGGTGGGCGGTCTATTTGATTATTTATGGGATACGGGCCGGATTTCAAAGTTCTGGTGACTTCCTCGCAATACCGGTTCTCTTGGTTGGGCCACCTATTGCGCTTTTGCTGTTCGGATTAGTTGCGGGATGGGCGGTTCGCGGGTTCAAGCCGGAATAGCGCATCGATACTGTCAGGTCCGCTTTTGGGGGCAATACTTGTCGTCATGTCCGCCAATGACCCAAAGCCGACCTCAACGTCGACCCCCGCTTAAGTACTACTGACGGTATGACTGCAAACGCCGGACACAGACTTTGGGCGACGGTTGTCAAACGCCGTTCGGCGCCAGCACGACAACCTTGGTGCCGACCCTCGCGCGTTCGTAGAGATCGATCGCGTCGTCATTGATCATTCGAATGCAGCCGGAAGAAACGTTGGTCCCGATCTTCCAAGGTTCATTTGTGCCATGGATGCGGTACAGGGTGTCCTTGTTGCCCTGCCACAAATAAAGCGCACGGGCACCGAGCGGGCTGTCGGGCCCGCCGGGCACGCCCTGGCCGCCCGGCAATTCCTTCAAACCTGTTTTGAGCTCGGGGTGGCGTTCGAGGATTTCGCTGGTGGGATACCAGTCCGGCCATTCCTGCTTGCTGTGGACCACGGCCACACCAGACCAGCCGAATCCTTCGCCGCCGACGGCAATTCCATACCGTCGAGCTTGTCCACCGCCCTCAACGTAATAGAGGTAATGGTGCTGCGGATCGACGACGATGGTGCCGCGCGGCTCTCGTGTGGCGTACTGAACGTCTGCCCGTCGGTAAGCTGGATGGACATCCGTCGAGTGGGTGGGCGTGCTCGCGCAGCCTGCGAGACCCAACATCGCACCGGTGGCAGATGCACCCGTAATCAGGGTACGACGGCTCAACATAACACTAAGTTTGAGCCCGCTCGGTTCCCAAATCAAGAAAAGAGGGACGCAGTGTCCGCTTGTCTCAACGCGGAGCTCCGATTTTCAGGTAGTTGTTAACGGCGGTTCTTGGGATTGGACCACGGTCTCATTGATCCGACATAGACCCCACTCAATCGACTGTCGGCAGATTTTGCATTTCGATCTCACCAGAATTTTTCCAAATGACTTCGTAGATCAGCTCCACGCAGGGATCACTAACACCGTACCTCTTGAATTCGATTTTTGCTGAACCACAACGGACGAATTTCTATTGGGCATTAAGCATCCATTTAGGTCGGCGTTCGATCATTGGGATGCGGCCACGAGGTATTGGGATGATACCGGCGGGACAACCAAACAACGAAGATTTGGAAGCGAGAGAGTTCGCTGATTTACAAGCGTGTCGCAAACCCGAGATGTATGGGACTGGTGCAAGAGGCTGGGACGGTGATGAGTCGTCGGGGCGGGTCGATACGATCGCGACAACGGCCAAGTTTGCACGCTCTCACGACATCAAGATTGACGAAAGCCAACGTGTTTTCGTTCTGCCCACCTCTGACGGGCTCGGCGCTCGCGCAGGGCTAATTGCGGCCGCGCTCATTACAGCGAGTGGCTTGACGTGGCTTGTCATAAGCGCCCTGCCATTGCCGTTTACTTCGGCGCCGGTTGACAGATCGAGCGCGGGTCTTAACTCTTCGGCTCAAATTCCTGCTTCCAACAAGGGCGATCGTCTCCCGATTTCCAATGCGTTTGTTCGTGAGGCGGTGGCAAGCAGCCGCGAGACAGCTACGGCCGTTGCTCCACTCGAACCCAAACATTCGACCGATGCGCAGCGCCAAGCAGACTCGATCCGCAAATTTTTGAAGGACGCGGAGCAGCAATTAAAGTCCATAGGAGCCAACGCGGGGGGCCTTCAGGCTCCGGTAAAATTAGCTCCGGTGCCGGAGACGAGACCGACAACCATTGAGGGCTGGGCGCTGCGTGAAGTTACGAATGGCACGGCAGTGTTGGAGGGGCCTAGTGGCACCTGGCGCGTGACGCGCGGAGACACGGTACCGGGAGTAGGCAGAATCGTTTCTATTTTTCGATGGGGCAACCGTCCGATAGTCGCGACGAGCAGGGGTCTAATTTCAACACCATAAGTCGTTCATGTCGCTAATGACCCAAAGCGGACGGGAGCGCCCGGCTTGCGTAGGTACCGGCGCCGCTCCTCAATCAAAAAATGTGCTATTCTCATTTAATACATGCCCGGCGTGGCGTTCGGCACAAGGAAAGTCCATGGAACAGGCAGCGTGGTTTGACGCCGCTCGATCACATGGCGGCCACATGAAATCGTATGTCTTCAACCCGAAGCACAAACAGATTGGATTGCGCGTTGCGCATATTGCTTTTGCCAGCTTGGCCGCCTTGATGGCGGCACACGATCTTGCTGATGCCGCAAAACTTCGGAATGAACAGTCGGTCGTGTCGCGTCCTGTTGGCGAGCCAATCATGGCGATCGTTTCGCTGCGCGATCAGCAGATCACTGTCTACGATGACAAGGGCTGGGTCATGCGAGCGCCAGTGTCGAGCGGCCAGAAGGGACGCGAGACGCCGGCCGGTGTCTTCAGCGTCCTCCAAAAAGATGCCGAGCACTACTCCAACATGTATGACGATGCCTACATGCCCCACATGCAGCGACTCACTTGGTCGGGCATCGCGCTCCACGGAGGGGCTCTTCCGGGATACCCTGCATCGCACGGCTGCATCCGGATGCCCTACGACTTTGCCGAACGGCTGTTCCACGCGACAAGGCTCGGCATGCGCTTGATTGTGGCACCAGGCAACGCTGTGCCCGTCGCAATCGATCATCCGGCTCTATTCCAGCCAAAGACAGGTGCGGCAGCTGCCGCGGCATCGGCGGTAGCTGCCGAAGCGGACGAGGCGGTCGGCCAGGCCGATCAAGCGAGGCTCGTTGCCATAACGGCCTACCGCGAATCGACGCTTGCGCTGGTGCCGGTGCGTAAAACGGAAACTTTGAAGCTCAAGGCTGGAGCAGAATTGGCTGCAGCCGAGCGTGCGATTGCCTCTGCCGCATCGCCCGAAGCAAAGCAGCAGGCTGAGGATGCCAAGGCAAAAGTGACCGCGCGGATCGGCGAGTTCGAGGCTCAATTGGCCGTGGGCAAAGCCGAGCTGCAACCAAAGCTTGATGCATTGGCAGTCGCCCGCGAAGCAGCCGCAGCGGCGGAACGCGCGCGCGTCGTCGCGGTCGAGGCGGCACGTAAGGCCGCGCGCGACCTCGAGCCGGTATCCGTCTTTATTAGCCGCAAGACCCAGCGCCTTTATGTCCGCCAAGCCTTACAGCCCATACTAGAGACACCGGTCACCATTCAGGATGCCGACCGTCCGATTGGCACGCATATCTTCACCGCGATGGAACGCATGAGCACCGACATTCGATGGAGCGTAGTATCGCTCGTGGGCGGACGTCATGAAGGTAGGGGAGACGATCCGAATGGTCCGGTACGCAAAGGCCGCGACAGGGACGTTGTGACGGCCGACTCGGAAGCCGCGAAAGCAGCGCTCGACCGGATCACAATTCCTCGGGACACACTCGATTTTATCGCAGAGAGGGTGTCGCTGCGATCGTCCCTCATCATCTCAGACGAAGCGTTGAGCGCGGAGACGGGCAAAGACACGGAATTTGTGGTCCCCTTGAGCGGCGAGCCACAGGGAGGTCTCAAGAATCGACGCCCCTCTCCACGGATCGAAGCCGGTTACGGGCAGTATTGGCCTCGTTTTTGAATCTTGCGATAATCGTTTATGAAACGGCAATCATTTCCGCGACGGTGGCGCGTTAGACCAAGCTCATCCCAACTCTGATTGGGCGCTCATGGCTTTGAATTATCATCGTTTCTTAGCGGTAATCGGCCTTTGCGGCCTCGCATGTCTGGTCAAGCTCCCGGTCAACGTCGGCAATCTCAGTTTCATTTCCTTCGCATTGGGTCAGCCCACAGCACTCATGAAATCACAGTCGGACGCGCTCAATACCTACAACAAATCAGTGCTGGACTTCAGGGCGATCCTGAGCGAGCGGCGCGCACAGATCGATGCAAAGCAAAAGCTGCCTGATGTGCCTGGACAGGCCCTCTATCTCGCCCGCGTCGCTATGATGGGTGCGTACAAGGACCTGACCGACGTGATGCCGTCCAAAATCGGCAGGCCCAATAAATACAAAATTCCTCCGGCTTACTTCGATGCCGACAATGAACCGCTCATCGACGAGTACAAGACTCTTCTCGGTATCATGCAGGCGCCGCCCGCCAATGCGCAAAAATCCGATACGCCGTTCAAAGACGTTGTCGACCTGGGCACCGCAATTGCGCGGATCAAGGGTCTCGATGCCGCACATGCCGAAGTCGCAGGCCGCATCAGTCTCGCCGTCTTCTTTGCCGAGACCGATGGCCATCAGAACATCGGCAATGCGCGTTCGAATGCCTACAAGGGAAGTTTTCAGACAGGAGTGTCCGAGGACAA
>DAHUXA010000207.1 GCA_027307405.1 Hyphomicrobiales bacterium
GGTGAGCTGAGTGAAACTGGACATCTTGCACGCTCTCAATGCTGAACGCGCCGCACGCCGCGCGGCGGTGCTTGTCACCGACGTGGCCAGCGGCGCGCAGCGGCTCGTGAAGGCCGGTGACGTCGCCCGGGATCCCCTCAAGGACGTGCTGGAAAAACGCCTGCGTATGGCCAAGAGCGGCATGGAGGAAACGCTGCAAGGACGCTTTTTTCTTACCGTCTATGTGCCATCGCCGCGGCTGGTCATCACCGGTGCGGTTCATATCAGCCAAACGCTCGCCCCGATCGGTCAACTGCTTGGTTATGACGTGACAATCGTCGACCCGCGCACAGCCTTTGCCTCGATCGAGCGATTTCCCGATGTGAAGGTCATCGCAGAGTGGCCGGATGTGGCGTTGCCACCGCTCGGCATCGATCACTATACGGCTTTTGTCGCTCTCACCCACGATCCGAAGATCGATGATCCCGCCCTCACGCACGCTCTGGCGCACGATTGCTTTTATGTCGGTGCGCTCGGGTCCAAAAAGACCCACGCTAAACGGGTGGACCGCCTCAAACAGGCTGGCCTTAACGCGACGGACCTCGCGCGTATTCATGCTCCTATCGGACTCGATATCGACGCGATATCGCCGGCGGAAATCGCAGTGGCTATCATGGGCGAAATCACGAAAGTGCTTCGGCAGAAAGCGGACGCGGCATGAAGTTCGGGTCGGTCCCTGTCGCTGATGCCCTTGGTGCGACCGCCGTGCATTCGATTCGCCAAGGCGACTTCGTGCTCAAAAAGGGTACACGAATTGGACCTGCCGAAATCGCAGCGCTCACGTCTGCCGGAGTTAAGGACATCACAGTGGCGCGTCTCGATCCGGGCGACGTGTCCGAAGATCAAGCTGCCGCCGACATTGCCGCGGCGATCAAGAATGAAGGCGTACGCGCCGACCGTGCCTTCACGGGTCGCTGCAATCTCTTTGCCGAAACTTCCGGTGTTCTGGTCGTCGATAAGAAGGCGATTGACGCGCTCAATCGCATCGACGAGGCGATCACGGTAGCGACACTGCCCGCCTATAAGCCAGTAGTGGAAGGCGAGATGGTCGCGACGGTGAAGATTATTCCGTTCGCTGTGGCCGGCGCCGCCCGCGATCAGGCTGTTGCCGCGGCCGCGAAGGCGAAACCGGTCATTCGTATCGCCCCCTACAAGCTGCGTAAGGTCGGTGTGGTGTCGACCTTATTGCCCGGACTGTCTCCGAAAGTCATCGAGAAAACACTCAAGATAACAACCGCGCGTATCGAACCAGCCGGCGCACATATCATTGCCGAAAAACGCGTGCCGCACGAGCAGGCGGCGCTTGCACGAGCGATTGATGAGCTGCTCAACGCCGGCGCTGAATTGGTGATCGTGTTCGGTGCCTCGGCCATAGCGGACCGCCGTGACGTAATTCCAGCAGCGGTCGAAGCAGTGGGTGGCGAGATCGAGCATTTCGGGATGCCGGTTGACCCGGGAAACCTGATGTTGATCGGCAGAGCGCGGGGCCACGCAGTGCTTGGTGCTCCAGGTTGCGCGCGCAGCCCGAAGGAAAACGGCTTCGATTGGGTCCTGATGCGACTCCTCGCCGGGTTGCCGGTAACGCGCGCGGATATCACAAGTATGGGGGTCGGCGGTCTGTTGATGGAAATCGTCACACGTCCACAGCCGCGAGAGGAACCTGTCCCCGAGGCTGGACGCCGCGTTGCTGCCGTCGTGCTTGCCGCTGGCCGTTCCACGCGCATGGGCGCGGTCAACAAAATGCTGGCCGAAATCGGCGGCAAGCCGCTGGTGCGTATCGCCGCCGAGCAGGCGGTTGCCTCACGCGCGAAGCCGGTGATCGTCGTCACCGGTCACGAACGGGAGAAAGTGGAAGACACGTTGAAGGGCTTGCCGGTTCGCCTGGTGCATAATCCCGATTTTTCGGAAGGCCTCGGCAGTTCACTCAAGGCGGGGATCGCCACCGTGCCGGCTGAAGCCGATGCAGCGATTATCTGCCTTGGCGACATGCCGCAGGTCGACGCCGCTTTGATTGACCGGCTGATCTCCGCTTTCGATCCGGACCGTGGCGCGCTGGTCGTGGTGCCAAGTATTGACGGGCGGCGCGGAAATCCTGTGGTGTGGTCACGCCGCTTCTTTCACGATCTGATGTCAATTCAGGGTGACATCGGCGCACGCCACCTTATCGGCAATTATGCCGAGGCAGTCGTCGAAGTACCGGTTGCCGGCGCGGCGGCGCTGACCGACGTGGACACGCCCGAGTCGCTTTCTGCCGTCAAGGCAGAAATCGAGCGCGCCTGAGATTCGAATCATTGATCGCGCCACCCGACTCGCGCCTATCTGGCGAGGACGCTTGGGTAGGGAAGGGTGATGACCCACATCTATGCGCCTACAATGCGCGCGCTCGTGGTCGTGGCCTTGGTGCTGGCGACTGCGACGCTTATGTTTGTTGCCGTTAACGCCGCTCGGGCCGCCGCCCTGTCCTTCGGCCTTTAAGTAAGCACCTGAGATCTTTAGCGAAATTTTGACCTTGCGTGAGCCTGCTTTTCGCCCTAGATAATGACTGACCGGTCAGTCATAGTAGTGGCAATCATGTTGCGTCTATCCAGATCCCGGAAAACGCCCACACGCCGGGCAAGCCGGCGCAAACGCGCCGTAGAGGCCGCCCGAGCGGCCGCTGTTCCGGCAAGCGCGTCCCGTAAAGTACGCACCGCCGAACGCCGCGATGCGATCCTTTCCGCCGCGCTCGACGAATTCTCGACACGCGGCTTCGAGGCCGCGCGTCTCGATGACGTTGCGCGGCGCGCCGGCGTCGCCAAAGGAACGATCTATCTCTACTTCCGGGACAAGGAGAGTCTGTTCCAGGAACTGATCCGGGCCATGCTGACGCCGCTCGTTGGCACGATCGAAGCATTAGGCGAGGCGGAACTGCCGCTTCCAGCACTTGCCGACCGCATCGTCGAATTATTCGTGCGCGAAGTCTACGAGACGAGGCGCAAGGACGTCATCCGCCTTATGATTTCCGAAGGCCGGCGTTTTCCGAAGCTTGCCGAATTCTATTACCGCGAAGTACTCGAGCGTATTATTTCGGCGGTACGCTCGCTTCTGCGACGTGCTGCCGCACGCGGCGAGGTGCCGGAAGGGCTCGCGGAGTTCCCGCAAATTATCGCTGCGCCCGGTTTGGTAGCGATCATTTGGAGCGGATTGTTCGAACGTTTCGAGCCGCTCGACGTTCGCAAAATGATGAAGACTCATGTCGAGCTGCTGTTCGCGCCGAGGAGAGCAACATGAGAACGAAGCTCACCGGCCTGCTGATATCGGTTCTAACGGCGCTTACGCTCGCTGGTTGCGACAACGGCAGCGATCATGTGTTGCAGGGTTGGGTCGAGGCGGAACTGATTTTCGTTTCACCTGACGAACAGGGGCGTGTCGAAACGCTGAAGGTACGCGAGGGCGATCACGTTAAAAAAGGGGAGGTCCTGTTCACTGTCGATGACGACCTGCAAAAAGCCGACATGGCGGTAAGAAACACCGCCGTCGTGAACGCGCAGCAGAGCTTCGACCGTGCCAAAGAACTGCTGAAGTCATCGGCAGGTACGCAGAAAACATACGAAGACGCCGAGGCCACGTTGCGTCAGGCGAAGGCTAACCTGGAATGGGCGCAGACGCGGCTCGCGCGGCGGAATGCCTATAGTCCCGGGGATGCCACAGTCGAGCAGATCTATTACCGCCCGGGAGAGACGGTACCCGCGGGACGACCGGTCGTAGCGTTGCTGCCACCGAGCAATCTTAAATTCCGGTTCTTCGCGCCGCAGGCTGTGCTGCCTGGAATCCAATTCGGCGAAACCGTGGGCGTCAGCTGCGATGGATGCGAGAAGGGGCTGACTGCAAAAGTCAGCTTCATTGCGCGCAGTGCCGAGTTCACTCCGCCGGTGATCTATAGTCTGGAAGAGCGCGCCAAGCTGGTATTTCTGATTGAAGCGCGACCGGAGCAACCGGAGAAGTTCCGCGTCGGTCAACCCGTTACAATCACGCTCCCGCAAGAGACGCGCAAATGACCGCGCATGACATCGTCATCGATGTCCACGGCCTGACCAAAAAATTCGACGGCCGCGCCGTGGTGCGTAACTTGTCCATGCAGGTGAAGCGGGGAACGATCTACGGCTTTCTCGGCCCTAACGGGTCCGGCAAGACGACAACCATCCGCATGTTATGTGGTCTGCTCACTCCAGACGAGGGCACCGGAACCTGCCTCGGTTACGACATCCGCACCGAAACCGACAAGATCAAGCGTCAGGTCGGCTATATGACGCAGCATTTCAGCCTCTATCAGGACCTCTCGGTACGCGAGAACCTGGAATTTATCGGCCGGGTCTATGGCATCGATCATCCGGTTGCCGCCGCACGCGCCGCAATCGAGCGACTTGGCCTCACGGGCCGCGAAGGACAGCTTGCCGCCGAACTCTCGGGCGGGTGGAAGCAGCGCCTCGCGCTTGGCGCATGCACGCTGCCGAGTCCACAATTGCTGTTGCTCGACGAGCCGACCGCGGGCGTCGATCCAAAGGCAAGGCGCGAGTTCTGGAATGAAATTCATGCGCTCGCGGCCGACGGGCTGACTGTGCTGGTTTCTACTCACTACATGGATGAGGCCGAACGCTGCCACGAGATCGCTTACATCGCTTTTGGAGAATTGCTCGCGCACGGTACCGTCGATGAGGTGATCGCCTCATCCCATTTGACCACCTACGTCGTCAGTGCCGCGAATGGTGAAGGGCTCGCAGACCTGTCAACTGAGTTAACCGACAAACCGGGCATCGACATGGTGGCGCCGTTCGGGACCAGCTTGCATGTGTCAGGCCGCGATGCCGGCGCACTTGAGACCGCCATCGCGCCCTATCAAAAGCGCAAAGGGTTCAGTTGGAGGCGGTCCGAGCCTTCGCTTGAGGATGTGTTCATCGCCCTGATGAGCAAGGCACGGGACAATTTCCAATGACGCACTTGCTTCCTCCACAAGCGGCGCGACGCCTTCCGGGCGAGGGCTTTTGGCGCAAAACC
>DAHUXA010000208.1 GCA_027307405.1 Hyphomicrobiales bacterium
CGCTCGCCGCCGTGAGCGCCCACCGTCCGTGCTCCGTAGCCTCGGTGGCGAGCGTTCTCGGCAAGATCATCATGAAACTTCCGGTAGCGCGCCCATGCTGATCCGTCTTGCCGGCGGTCACATTATCGATCCGGCCAATCGCCGCGACGAAATTGCAGACCTTTTCATCCGCGACGGCCTCATTGTGGACGCGCCCACCGGTGGCACCGCCTACGAGACCTATGACATTTCCAACAAGATCGTCATGGCGGGTGCTATCGACATCCATTCCCACATCGCCGGCAGCAACGAAACGATGGGCCGCCTATTATTGCCGGAGCAGCGATCTCTTTCCGAGGTTCCCCACCCTGGTCATTGTCCGCGACCGGCAGGTAGCTGGAATACTTTTGAGACCGGGTACACTTACGCGGCAATGGGCTTCACGACGGTGGTTGAACCCGCCGTATTGCCTCACCAGGCTTTGCAGGCACACCTCGAATTGGCCGATATTCCGATCATTGACAAGGCAACGCTGACGGTCCTCGGCAATGATGACTTTCTCCTAAATCTGCTGCGCAAGCGCGAAGGCGGCGGTGCCATCCGGGACTATGTGGCCTGGACACTCACCGCATCTTATGGACTGGGAATCAAGGTGATCAATGCGGGGGGCGCCGCGGCCTTCAAGGACAATTTGCGCGCGTTCTCGCTCGATGACGAAGTCCCTGAGTACGGTGTTTCCTCGCGTGCAATCGTCAAGGCACTCCAACAGGCAGTACACGAACTGCGGCTGCCCCACCCACTGCATGTCCATTGCAACAATCTGGGCCTCCCCGGCAATGTCGAGACGGCACTGGCAACAATCGAGGCAGCGGAAAGCCTTCCGCTCCATCTCGCACACCTGCAGTTCTATGGTTACGGCAACGACGGACCTCGCGGTTTCTCTTCGGCGGGCGCGCGCCTAGCGGAGGCGGTGAATGGTGCCAAGTCCGTGACCATCGACGTTGGTCAAGTGATGTTCGGACAGACCGTTACGATCTCATGTGATGTGCTGAGGCAGTTCAACGCTCGAAGTCGCGCGCGTCCCAGGAAATGGTTGATTTGCGATGGCGACTCGAACGGTGCCGGCATTGTGCCTTACGACTACAGGATGACCGATTTCTTCAATGCAGTGCAATGGGCGGTGGGTCTCGAATTATTCCTGCTCATTAGTGATCCTTGGCGCGTATTTTTCACCACCGATCATCCCAACGGCGCTCCGTTCACCGCATATCCCGATATTCTCGCGCTTCTGATGGATCGAAACCTGAGGGCCGAATGGATGTCGCGTCTACCGAAGGACGCGCTTGAGGTGACCACGCTTTCCTCTATCGCGCGCGAATACAGCCTCGTCGACCTTGCGATCATGACACGCGCTGCACCAGCCAAGCTCCTTGGACTCACGGACCGCGGCCATCTCGGTGCTGGCGCCCGTGCCGATGTGGCTGTTTACACGCCGAACGGCGACAAAGCGAAAATGTTTCGCGAGGCCGCACTGGTTTTCAAAAACGGGAAGCTTGTTATACGCGATGGCGTCGCGCTTGATCCCCTGTTCGGTCGAACTCTTCGCGCAAACCCTGATTTCGAGAGTGCGATCAATGTGCGAATGCGGGATTACTACCAAGAGCGCTACGGACTATCCCCGGACTTCATGACGGTAGCCGACGCGACAATTGACAGACCAGAGCCTTTCGAAATCATTCCATGTCTCAATTGACAGTCAATGGCATCCGTGTGGATGACACTTTTGCCGAAGCCTTCGGAATGCGGGCGACGGCGCTGACTATCACCGCGCACAACGCGGCATGGGCGCGTCAGGCAGCCGTGACCATGACAGGATTCGCCACCTCGGTGATTGGTTGCGGCTGTGAGGCAGGCATCGACTGTGTGCTTAATCCTGATGAAACACCGGATGGCAGACCCGGCGTGCGGGTCCTACTTTTTGCCGTCTCCACCAGCGAGCTACAAAAGCAGCTGCAGAATCGCGTGGGTCAATGCGTGCTGACGAGTCCGGGATCGGCTTGTTACGCGGGGCTGGAAGCAGAAGAACGACTGAAGCTTGGCAATGCGCTGCGCTTTTTCGGTGACGGCTGGCAAGTCTCCAAACGCTTTGGGGACAAACGTTACTGGCGCGTACCGGTGATGGACGGTGAATTCGTTTGCGACGCCACGACCGGGCTCAGCAGAACGGCGGTCGGGGGCGGCAATATTATCGTCATGGGTACGACCGCGCAGACGACACTCGCTGCAACCGAACTCGCGGTGGAGGCGATTGGAACTGTGCCAAATGTGATCATGCCATTTCCCGGCGGCATCGCGCGTTCCGGCTCCAAGATCGGCTCGAAATATAAAGGGGTAACCGCTTCGACAAATGATGCTTATTGCCCGACCTTGAAGGGGTCGGGTAACAGCGCGCTTGACGCCGACATTGCCTCGGTTCTGGAGATCGTTATCGACGGCCTCTCTTCTGATGCAGTCGCTGCCGCCATGCGCGCCGGCGTGGGAGCCATCTTGGCACTTGGTCCAGAACGGGGTGCGGTACGCATTGGTGCGGGAAACTACGGCGGCAAGCTTGGGTCGCATCATTATCATCTCAAGGATCTGTTGCCGTGAGAGCGCTCGTTTTCACATTGCGCGCCGTACCTGCTCAACGTCTCGATCTGGCGCCGCTTAAGCCCGACCAGCTCCTTGGTCTGAGCGAAGGCAAGATCGCAGCCACCGAATTACAAACGACGCGCGAGCGTCTGTGTGCTGGGGACGTGTTCAAAATCCGTATGGGTGACGCAACGCAAATCCGGTTCGACGGCGGCAGCGAGCGCTTCGATCACATCGGCGCTGGCATGAGCCAAGGCGAAATCAGTATCGATGGCGACGTCGGCAATCAGGCTGGGCGCTTAATGCGAGGCGGCAGACTCGCGGTCGCCGGAAATGCCGGCCCCTGGGCCGCCTCCGGCATGACAGGCGGTACACTCGCGATCTCCGGCCATGTCGGCGAGCGGCTGGGCGGACCACTCTCCGGCGAGACGGTCGGCATGCGTGGCGGCGTGGTGGTCGTTCGCGGTGACGCCGGCGCGCGTGCCGGCGACCGGATGCGACGCGGCATGATCATCGTCGAAGGCAAGGCGGGCATCCACGCTGGCAGCCGTATGATTGCTGGTACACTTATCGTGCGCGGCCGCACCGGACGGCTACCCGGCTACCTCATGAGCCGTGGCACTATCGTCACCCTTGACGGCAGCGATGCCTTGTCCCCGACATTCGCCGACTCTGGCGTACACGAGTTCGTCACCAACATCCTCATGGCCTCATATGTTCAGGCTTATAGTCCCGAAATTGCCGTGATGCTGCGGCGGCCTTGGCGACGCCTCCTCGGCGACATGGCCGTCATCGGCAAAGGGGAGATATTTTGTCCCCCCGTTACGAACTAAACTCGTCAGGTTCAGTTATTTGCAGTAAAACAACGTTGTTCGCGCGGAGATATGCGCAATGGGCTTGCTCGAACTGGTAATCACGGTGTGTGCGATCGCACATCCCACGCTTTGCGAAGATCAGCATCTTCAGTACGCGTCTGGTGAATCACTGCGACAGTGCGCCATGGGGGCGGTGCCTTACATTGCGCAATGGGTCGGCGAACATCCGAAATGGATGGCGGTGCGCTGGCACTGCGAATACCCCGGCCAGAAAAAGATCTGATGCCGGCGCTCGGATAGTTGATGATGCGGCCCGACGCACGCGTCAAGCGCGATGCTTTTCTTGCTGCAATCGGCACTCGTTCGCTAGTCATGGGCATCCTCAATGTGACGCCGAACTCATTCTTTGATGGCGGACGATTCTTTGCGAGCGAGGTGGCCCTTGCCCACGTTCGGCAAATGGTCGCCGATGGCTGCGATATCGTCGACATTGGCGCCGAGTCGACTCGGCCAGGGGCAAAACCGGTCGACGAGGCACTGGAGATGGCCCGTCTCGATCAAGTGCTCGCGGAGATGGTCACACTCGAAGTGCCGCTGTCGATCGACACAACAAAGGCGGCGGTGGCGGCGCGCGCGCTATCGTTCGGTGTTGTTGTCGTCAACGACGTGTGGGGACTACAGAAGGATCCGCGCATGGCCGATGCTGTGGCAGAGGCCGAGGCCGCCGTCGTGATTATGCATAATCGCGCGGAAAAGGATGAGAGCCTCGACATTATTGCCGATATTCGCCGCTTCTTTGAACGCTCACTTGCAATTGCGGCACATGCTGGAATTCCTAAACACCGCACTATCCTCGATGTCGGTATCGGCTTTGCCAAGAGCAGCCGCCAGAATCGCGAGGCTATTCTCAGACTTGGCGAGCTCAAGGATTACGGATTGCCAATTATGGTCGGGGCGTCTCGCAAAAAATTTCTTGGCTCGCTTACCGGCGATGGAATCGAGGGAACGTTGGCCGGCTCACTTGCGGTCAGTCTTGCGGCGATCGTTGCTGGCGCCGCCAGCGTGCGCGTGCACGACGTTGCCGAGCATGCGGCCGCACTGAGAGTCTTTCAGACGATCCGCAACACCGACTAAATTTTCATCGACACTTCAGGCTGGCCAAGGCGGTATGACCCAAAGCCGCTATCACTTGCGGCAATCGGTGAGCTGCTTCTCCTCGATAGTGAAGACAGCGCCCTCCTTCACATCGACATTGTGCACAATGCATACGCGACCAGTCTTATCGGTAAGCTTCACGTCATAACGGCCGGCACTCACGTCGGTGATTCGTAGACGTTCGTCGTGATCGACGGTCCCGTCACGATCGTTTTTGCACTGATTGAATCCCCAATCTTGCTTGCCTGCCGGCGACATCCGCAGGGCAGTAATCGTGTTAACGGTCAAGTTCCAGAACCGAATCGGTTTGCTTTCGGCCTGCGCTCCAGAACTCACAACTGCTAGGACGATAGCTGCGATCAGCTGCTTTCGCATGCGATTCCTTCCCGGAGGTTCCTCTTCATAGTATTGCGATGGACGCCGTCTATTGTTGCAAGAGGCGCTCGCGATTTACAGCCTTGTCGAAGTTGCGGGCGGCTTCAAG
>DAHUXA010000209.1 GCA_027307405.1 Hyphomicrobiales bacterium
AGACCACGGGGCCAAGCTTGCTCCCGGCCGCCTGCGCATAGAGTTCAGCCTTACGGCGTGCGTCTGCAATGGCGTCGTCGCGCGCCCGGTCCAGCAGTTTCGATTGCTCCGATATCACGAATTCGATTCCGGACATTTCATTTGCGCCAGCCGCGATGGCACGATCGAGAAACACCGGCAGCTTGTCGATGTCGCGGATCCTGACCGTGACCTGATTGGTGGCCTGGAAGCCGGTGAGGCGTGCAGTGCCGCTCTTGTTGGGGTCATATTGCGGCTGGAGCGACAACCGTGAAGTCTGAACGTCGCGATCCGCGATGCCGGTGTCCTTGATAGCGGCCAGCACAGCGGTCATCTGTTTTGCATTTGCCTCACTTGCCTCGCGCGCGGTCTTGTCCTGGCTGGTGACACCGATACGGATCACAGCGGCATCCGGCGCAACAGCGACGGTGGCCTCGCCGGTTACCGTCACCAATCTCTCCGCCGCGTGTGCGGGCGCGAGCGCGATTGTGGCAACGAACAAGGCAAACAGTACACGCGATTGCATTTTACTTCACCGGCACGAACACATTGACCACCAGCTTGTCAGGAGGCGTTTTCACGGGATCGGTGGCATATTCCTCGATGAACAGGTCTTTCGCTTCAAGCTGCTTGTCGTCGAGATAGTTGGTAATCGCTTCATAGGTCGAATCCATTGCGTCGTATGAGCCGCGATGGACGAACTTAAGTGCACGTCCTGACGGAGCCTGGCCGACGGCGATGTCGCCCTTCGGCGGGTCCTTCGGCGTTTGCTCAATCGGCAGCGCGGCCTGGAATGAAAAACCGGCGTCGTCGGTCTGGGTGTAGATAGTTATGGCCGGCCCTGCCGGCTTGACGTCCTGCTTGTCGAGATATTCGTGCAGCGATTTGAATGCATCAACCAGGGTATCAAAGGCGCTATCCCATTTGCTGTAGCCCTTTATGTAGACGATGGTCCGCTGTGGCAGCGTGACCTGCTCGCCAAAGGCGTCGCCTGGCTGCAAGGGTGATGGCGCGGCAGGGCCTGCCGTTGGGGGAGGCATCGGTTCACTTGCGCCCGGCCTGGATGGCGGGGGCGAGGTTTGCGCCACGGCCGCGCCGGCGGAGGCAAATGCCAAGGTGATGACAATTAGAGCGAGTTTGAAGGGCGACATCACGGTTCTCCGACGATTGCGGCGGTCCGGCGATTCGCCAGCATTGCTGCGCATTCTAGCATGGCCTCTGGTCAATCCGCGTTTATTCGCCATATAAAACGGGCGAAACCCGGGCAAAGCAGATTATGGGCGCGCTCGCCAATCAGTCCTTCGTGAAGATGAACGGAATCGGCAACGAAATCGTCGTTGTCGATATGCGCGCGCGTGGCGGCACGATCGAAGCCAATGAAGCGCGAGCGGCCGCAAGACCTGACGGCGCGCCCTACGATCAACTGATGGCGCTCTATCCCCCGCGCACACCCGGAACCGACGCCTTCATCCGTATATACAACAATGACGGCTCGGAAGCCGGAGCATGCGGGAATGGCATGCGATGTGTTGCCGATCTGATTTCCAAAGAGAGCGGCAAGACCGACCTTGCTTTCGAGACGACGGCAGGCATTCTCAATTGCTGGAAAAGCGCTGACGGTTTGTTCACTGTGGACATGGGGCCGCCGCGGTTCCAATGGAACGAGATTCCGCTGGCGGAGGAATTTCGCGACACACGCGCCATCGAACTGCAAATTGGCCCGATCGACAAACCGGTGCTGCATTCACCCTCGGTGGTCAGTATGGGTAATCCTCACGCGATCTTCTGGGTCGACGATGTGAACGCTCACGATCTCGCACGATTCGGGCCGCTCTTGGAGAATCATCCGCTCTTTCCCGAGCGCGCCAACATTACGCTCGCCCAGATCGTCGCGCGCGATCACATCGTCATCCGCACCTGGGAGCGCGGTGCCGGCCTGACCAAAGCCTGCGGATCCGCCGCCTGTGCGGCTGTGGTTGCAGCGGCGCGGCTCAGGCGCACCGATCGCAAGGTAAAGGTGACGTTGCCGGGCGGCGAGCTCCTTGTTGAATGGCGTCAACAGGACGATCATGTGCTGATGACCGGCCCGGTCGAATTTGAGTTCAAAGGCCGTTTCGATGCGGCGCTTTTCGCCAAGGCCGGTGTGTGATGAGTATCGACGTCGTCACATTCGGTTGCCGCTTGAACGCCTACGAGTCGGAAGTCATCCGACGCGAGGCCGCTGCCACCGGCGTTGCTGATGCGGTTGTCGTGAACACGTGCGCTGTTACCGCGGAGGCGGTGCGTCAGGCAAAGCAGACCATTCGCCGCCTGAAGCGCGAGAGGCCCGATGCGCGCATTGTCGTTACAGGCTGCGCGGCGCAGACCGAATCATCGACTTTTGCTGCAATGCTCGAGGTCGATCGCGTCATCGGCAACGAGGAAAAATTTGATGCCCAAGTCTGGGCAGCGGGCAAGAAAATCGCCGTGTCCGACATCATGGCGGTAAAGACGATGCGATCGCATGCGATCGACAGTATCGAGGGCCGCGCGCGCGCGTTCGTGCAGGTGCAGAACGGCTGCGATCACCGCTGCACCTTCTGCATTATTCCTTACGGCCGCGGAAATTCGCGTTCGCTGCCGATTGATGATGTTGTGGCTCAGGCGCGGCGGCTCGTGGGCAACGGCTATCGGGAGGTCGTGCTCACCGGCGTTGATATCACCAGCTATGGAACGAATTTACCCGGCACGCCTCGGCTTGGTGCGCTGGTCAAACGTATTCTCAAGGATGTGCCCGAGTTGGCGCGGTTGAGGTTGTCATCAATCGACTCGGTGGAAGCCGATGACGACCTGTTCGATGCGATCGCAAATGAGCTGCGGCTGATGCCGCATCTTCATTTGTCATTGCAAGCCGGCGACGATCTTGTTCTCAAGCGGATGAAGAGGCGGCATTCGCGTCGCGATGCGATTGCCTTTTGTGAGCGGGTGCGCCGCCTGCGTCCGGATGTTGCCTTCGGCGCGGACATCATCGCCGGATTTCCAACCGAAAGCGAAGATATGTTCTGCCGCTCGCTCGACTTGATCGACGAGTGCGGATTGACGCAGCTCCATGTCTTTCCATTTTCGGCGCGGCCCGGAACCCCCGCTGCGCGCATGCCGCCGCTCGAACGCTCGATCGTTAAGGAACGTGCGCGTCGCTTGCGTGAAAAAGGGCAGATTGCCCTCCGCGCCCATCTCGAGCGGGAGATTGGACGGCGCCGCGCTGTGCTCGCCGAGTCACGTGCGCTTGGGCGCACCGAGCAATTCACGCCAGTGCGGCTCGCCGCGCCGATCGCGCCCGGCGTTATTCTTGATCTTACGATGACCGGACACGACGGCCGCCAATTATTGGCCGCTTAGGGGAGACGGACGATGGCCTACCTCGATCATCTGATCACGACCGTGGAGCAGCTCCAGTCACTCTACGGCGAGAAGATGGGAGCTTCGATCATCAAGGAGATCGATCACATCAATGACGGCTACCGCAAGCTGATCGAAGTGGCGCCCTTCGTGGCGGTGGCGACCTCGGGGCCGGAAGGGCTCGACTGTTCGCCCAAGGGCGACGCCCCTGGCTTCGTGCGCATCCTCGACGAGAAAACGCTCGCGCTGCCCGATCGGCCCGGCAACAACCGCATCGACGGTTTTCGCAATATCGTGCGCGATCCACGCATCGCGCTGCTGTTTCTTATTCCCGGTGTCGGGGAGACCCTGCGCGTCAATGGTCGAGCCTCAATCTCCATTGATCCGGAACTGATGCAAAGCTTCGCGGTCAACGGCAAGCTGCCGCGCTGCGTATTGATCGTGCATATCGAGAGCATTTACTTCCACTGTTCGAAGGCGATCGTACGCTCAAAGCTGTGGGACGAAACGACCAAGATCGACCGCAAGAGCCTGCCGTCGACCGGCACCATCATCGCCGAGCTGAGTCAAGGCAAGTTAGGCGGTGAGACCTACGACCGGGAAGCGCCGGAGAAGATCAAGGCGATGCTTTATTGATTTTCCTCGGTCCAGCCGCAGGCGGTGAGCCTTTCGCGCATGGAGTCAGGCACCGGTGCGGTAACCTTGACCGATGGCTTAAGCTTGGAAATCGGCACTGTGACTTCGCGCGAATGAAGATGCAGCGTTGGGCCGCCCAAGCGTGCTGCGTTTCCATAAATACTGTCACCGACGACTGGCCATCCCATTTCGGCGCAGTGTACGCGCAGCTGATGAGTGCGCCCGGTCAAAGGTTCGAGCGCCAGCCAGGTGATACCAGGCCCACGGCCCAACACTTTCCAGGTACTTGCGGAAGGCAGGCCATGGCTGTCCGCTTTCATCCACCAGCCACGTGAATCGTCTCGCTTGGCGAGCGGGATGTCGATACGGCCTTCGTTTGATTCGGGCCCGCCTTCAACCACCGCCCAGTAGCATTTGCCGACACGGCCTTGCTTGAACAGTTTGCCAAGTAGCGCCAGCGCCTTGTGATGGCGGCCAAGGACCAGGCAACCCGTGGTGTCGCGGTCGAGCCGGTGCGCCAATGCCGGCGGACGCGGCAATCCGAAGCGCAATGCGTCGAAATAGTCCTCGAAAGCGTTGCCGCCTTTCGGGCCCCGGTGCACCGGCAAACCCGCCGGTTTGTCGACCACCAGCATCAGGCCGTCGCGATAGAGCAGGCGGGCGAGCATCTCTTCCGATGTCATGCCGAAACGGCTATCACGGGCGCCGCATGGACGACAGCACACAAGGCGGAAATTGGTGGAAACGCCTGAGCGGCGGGCTCAAAAGCACGTCGTCATCACTCGGCGGCGCAGTCACTGGTCTGGTGTCGAAGCGCAAACTCGATGCTGAGACACTGGAGGAATTGCAAAACGAATTGATCCGCGCCGATCTGGGGTTGGACTTCGCCGCGCGTATTGCGGAGGTGCTTGGCGAAGGGCGTTTCGAGAAAACAATCGCATCCGACGAAGTAAAGGCAGTGCTCGCCGGCGAGATCGAGAAAGTGCTATTGCCCGTCGCCAAGCCGCTGGAGATAACG
>DAHUXA010000020.1 GCA_027307405.1 Hyphomicrobiales bacterium
GTCGCGGCTTGCGCTGGAGCGCCCTGGGCCTAACAGCCTTCATTGTTATCGCCGCATTCCCTGGTAATGCGGACGCCCGCCGAGGGCACCGGCCCCGGTCCGACTCGGCCGAAAGTTACCAGCCGTCCTATGCCTCCATTGTTGTGGACGCGAATTCAGGCGCCGTGATGCAGGCGACCAACGCCGACAGCCCGCGCCATCCGGCGTCGCTCACCAAAATAATGACCCTCTACCTGCTTTTCGAGCGATTGGAGCAGGGCAAGATCAAGCTAACCACCGACTTACCGGTGTCGGCTCACGCCGCCGTACAAGCCCCCTCAAAGCTTGGACTCAAGCCAGGAGAGACGATTCGTGTCGAAACGGCGATCCGCGCCATCGTTACAAAGTCGGCTAACGACGTCGCGGTCATTGTGGCCGAAGCACTCGGTGGCGATGAACCGGGCTTTGCCAGGCTGATGACAGCAAAAGCGAAGGCGCTCGGTATGACGCAGACTGTCTACCGAAACGCTTCGGGTCTACCGGACGACCAACAAATCACGAGCGCGCGCGATCAGGCCATTCTCGGCCGCGCCATTCAGGATCGATTTCCAAATTATTATCAGTATTTCGCGACCCGAACTTTCGATTTCCGGGGCAAGTCAATCCGGAACCACAATCATTTGCTCGGGGTCATTGACGGCGTCGATGGCATCAAGACCGGCTACATTCACGATTCCGGATTTAACATCGTAACCTCAATCCGACGTGCCAACCATCATATCGTGGCAGTCGTGTTTGGTGGCCGCAGTGCCGAGGCGCGCGACGCTCGCGTACGGAGCCTGATCGACAACAATATCAATATCGCTGCGGTCAAGCGGACTGCTCCGCCCGTCGTTGAAGGATGGGACACCGCAGTAGCGCGAAAGGACGGCAAGGAAGATGACCGAACCGGTTCGTCACCCGTCCGCGTTGCATCAGCTGCACCACCGGCGACGGATGCACCGACGCCCGGTTCCACGGAGCCGATAAAGCCGAACGCGGTGAAAACCGTCGCTGTGCATCCCGGCACCATGTATACGGCCTCGCTGTCGCCGCTGCCGTCAGATAGTCGACAACTCACGCCGGCACCGGCGATCGCCACCGCGACAACCATCACGACCATCAACACGGTCAGAAGCGAGCCGCCGGCGACTGCTGCCGTACCCTCTTCGCCTCCGCCTGCTCCACCTCCGCCTGCTTCACCGCCGACCGCCAAGCCTATCGCAGCGCCGGAAAAAGTTGCGTCTGCTGGAACCAGCATTCCGCTGCCGGCGGCGCCTATCGAATCCACCGCTAAAGCGCGTAGCGGCTGGATTATTCAGGTCGGCGCCCTGCCCGACGAGAAGGAAGCCAAGCAGCGTTTGGAGACGGCGCAAAGCAAGGCCAGGAATCTCCTCGGCAAGGCCGATTCCTTCACGGAACGGGTTGAGAAGGGCGACAAAGTTCTCTTTCGCGCGCGCTTTGCCGGGCTGGAAAAAGATCAGGCAGAAGCTGCCTGCAAGCACCTAAAACGCACGGAAATACCGTGCATACTGCTGAAAAACTGACAAATAAGACAATAACAGGGATGCGCAACGTTCAGGAGCCACTGATGGTGGAGTTTGTGGAGTACCTCAGTGATGGCGGCGAAGAAGGATTTCCTTGGCTTCATTGATACGGGCCGCGAGATACGTCGAGCCCCCTTGGTCGGGATGCAGTTTCTTCATCAGCGTGCGATGCGCGCGGCTGATGTCCTCGGCGCTCGCGCCGGACTGCAGGCCAAGGATCTCATAGGCCTCTTGTTCCGACATTTTTCCGCTGCTCGACGCACGCCGCCCAGATGTCGCGTCCGCCTGCGCGTGCTCACTCCAGCTGGGGTCCCGGCGGTCAAGATAAGCCACAAGTAGCGCCCGACTTTCTTCGTCTACTTCACTGAGCATCGCCGTCAGTGTCGTCACATCCAGGCGCTCAAGCTCGGTGCCTTGATGACGGCCCGCGAGAACATGTCCGCGCATAGCGCCGCTATCGTGATCGAGTTCCATCTCGAAGTAGGCGGAACGCACGCGCGAGGTTTGTCCTGAACTTTTCTGCGTGCGTGCGGAAAATCCGGCCGGCCCAAACGGCACCCATCCAAGCAGTCCGAGCCCAAAAGCGCCGAGGGGAACGGCGATGCCTATTTCGCCACGCAACCCCAGGAAAACGGCAAATCCAAGCGATAGCAGTCCGCCACCGATCTTCGTTACGCGCACGGCAACCTTCGGATCGACTTTGGAAATGACATTGAGTGCCCACAAGACGAGCACCAGCACAACCACACCGAAAATGAGAGCGGGCATGACTACTTCAGCTGGGCCAGCAGCTTCTGGGCGCCAGACGACCGCTTCGCCGACAAATCCGTGAGCGCCTTGATGCCGCCGGCGGCATAAGCTGCAACTGCACGCAATAGTTCACCAAGCTGATGGGCCGAGCCGGCATCGAACCGGCAATAAGCTCCGCGCGACAGGCGTGCAATCTCGCGATAAGCATTCTCTGCCACCGGTTCGTTGCCTTCCTGGAACATGAAAACTGGAACGCCGAACAAACCCAACTCCCCGGCTGACTGACACAAACTGTCGATCGCCTCTTCCATCGCGTCACCGACGAATACGACGGCCTGTACCTTCTGACGGGCATATTCCTGCCGAGCGTGGCTCAGGACTTTGCCGATCTGAGTCTGGCCACCCCGGCAATCGATGCGCGACATCAGTTCGGCAAGGTGATCGCTCCCTGCGACCCAACCGGAAGCACGGCATTCGTTCAAGCCGCGAAAATAAACGAGTTGAATGTCGAGCCCGCCAATACTTGCCGCTTCGCGAAACATGTCCGCCTGCAGCGTGCAGGCCGTATCCCAGGTCGGTTGACGACTCATGGTGGCGTCGAGGGCGAAAATGAGCCGCCCGCGGCCGCCCTGTGCCGTGGAAGGTCCAAGCGAACGCACCTGCTCGATAAAACTCGCGATATCCGGTCTGGACGAGACCGGCGCCGGGGTCCGTTTGGGATCTTTGCTCATGGCAAAATTCTACACCGAATTAACGATAGCTGCGCAGCCTTCTATGGCGCACATCGTTAGATGGCGAGATTGGCCCCAGGATGCAAGTTCAGCGGGATCTACGCGATAATATCGTGGACTTGTAACGGTTGGTCCATGACTGAGTACCATTCAGCCCGAGCGGCGGCGCGTCGTTTGCCATTCTCTGAAAGTGGAAGCTGAAGCGCGTTGAGCAACGCGATCACTTCCTCTCGAGCGGTCACATGCGACAGGTTCGGACGGGTCCCGAGAGTCTCTTCGTCAAGGTCATCAAGTGCGGTAAGTCCGCGCGGGAAGAATTCACGATAAACAACACGCTCGGCAAAACCCTCAACGCTGCGGAATCCCATCCGTTTCGACAATTCATTGATGCCGTCTCCAACCAGCCGTTTGTTGCGTGATGAAAGGCTGGAGAGACGATTGCGTACCACAACCCAGTCGGTGAGCTGGCCATCGACAAGACGCCGTTGTCGCCGCGCTTCGCGAACCATTTCGGCATAGTGGCTTTCACCCGTGACACTGAAATTGGTTGGATCGAGCGTGGCCAGGACGTCAAAATCAAGAAAACTGTCATTGAGCGGCGTCACCAGCGTGTCAGCCATGGAATGAGCAAGCCGCATCAGGTAAGTGTCAGAACCCGGCGTATCGATCACCACCACATCATGAGTGTGCTCGATCGCGCTGACTGCTGCCGAAAAGTTCGTGAACTCCTGCGTTTCGTTTGCCTCCATCGAGTTGTTTTCCGCACGTGCTATGCAGTAGTGAGTGGGCAACTCAAGCGGAACGCGCGCACGCGCGGCCCAAGCCCGGCGGTTGTCAATGTAATGTGTGAAGCTTTGCTGACGCGAATCGAGATCGATGGTGGCAACGCGTTGTCCGGCCTTGAGGAGTGCGACCGCGATATGCAACGCCGTAGTGGATTTTCCCGAGCCACCTTTCTCGTTGCCGAGGACGACCACGTGTGCTGATTGAACTGTTTCCTGGATCGGTTGAATCAACATGCCCCCTCCGGCTGTCAATTCTCAAAATATTAGCATGCGTTAGTCAAGTTAAACCCAACCTAACAATGAATTTGCTTGGACGTATTCCACTTGCACTGTAGGTCGTATTCCGGTTTTGCAATAATTCGTCGACAGGCCCCATTTATGGCAAACCGCCTTAAAATTGTACGTACCGTGCCCTCCCTTCGCCGGGCGTTGGAACCCTATCGCAGGGCGCGCGCGCACATTGCGCTCGTGCCGACAATGGGCGCGCTGCATCGTGGCCACATGGCGCTGGTGAGCGAAGCACGGCGGCGCGCGAAATGTGTGGTGGTGTCAATTTTCGTTAATCCGACGCAATTTGCGCCGCATGAGGATTTCGCCAGCTACCCGCGCAACTTTGCGACCGACCTCAGAGTGTTGCGCGAGGCTAAAATCGATCTTGTTTGGGCGCCGTCGGTTGAGGACATGTATCCGGATGGCTTTGCAACGCGCGTTATGCCGGAAGGCGCCGCCAAGGTCGGCCTCGAGGATGAGTTTCGCCCCCATTTCTTTGGGGGCGTTGCGACCGTCGTAGCGAAACTATTTACGCAAGTTTCGCCTGATTTCGCACTATTTGGCCAAAAGGACTACCAGCAGCTGCGCGTAGTCACCCAGATGGCCAAGGATCTGGATATGCCGGTCAAGGTGATAGGTGTCCCGACTGTGCGCGAATCGGACGGGTTGGCGCTTTCCTCGCGTAATGCGTACCTTTCGGTGGCCGAGCGCGCGGTGGCTCCAATGCTTCATCGAGTCCTCAAGCAGTGCGCCAACCGCATAAAAAATGGCGAAAAAGTCGATCATGTGCTGAACGTGGGGCGAATTGAGATCGACCTTGCCGGTTTCGTACTCGATTACCTCGAGGCCCGTCACGCGCTTTCCCTTGCCCCGATCGAATCGTCCAAAGACGGCCCGATCCGATTGCTCGTGGCCGCCAAGCTCGGCAAGACCCGGCTGATCGACAACGTCGCGGTCTAGAGCAACCCAAGTTCGCGCAATTCGCGACGCATGGCTTCCGGCATCCTCGCAGCACCAGGCGCAGCGCGCGAGAGGTCGCGGGGCGCTTCTTTCGTCTCCAGATAGCGCCAACCTTGAAATGCCGCGCGCGGTCGCGGCTCTACCAGCACCAGCTTACCGTCGAGAATGACCCTGCAACGGCCAATACCGTCCTTATCGGTAAAAGGACGGATATCGAGAATGCGTTCCCGGCAGGTGATCTGCCCACGAATCACCCAATATAAAGAGCCGCCGCTCGTGAGTTCGTCGGCGCGTTTGGGCACCATGCGGGTCGTATGAATGTGCTCGGACTTCTGCCCGCGCCGTTTCTTCTCTTTCAGCTTCTGTTTAATCCAATCCTCAAGATCGGCGACTGAATCGCAGCCGACACAAAGTTTGATAAGATGCAGGGACATTGCCGAATTCCAACTTATTCGTTCGATTTCTGCGCCTGCGCAATGCGCATAACTTTTGTACCTTCAGCAACCTGCGCATCTTGACCAATTGCAATATCGGCGACGATGCCATCAGTTGGCGCCACGAGCGTGTGCTCCATCTTCATTGCCTCGATAATGGCGACACGTTGGCCGCGGGTGACCCGAGCGCCCTGCTCCACCAGGATACTGAGCACCCTGCCATGCATGGGCGCCCGCACAACCCCGCTTTTGTCTTGATCCCCAGCCTCATCGAGGGCCATGTCACGCAGGGTCACCTTGGTTTGGTGCCCATTGCGCACGACGTAGGCGCCACCCTGATCGGTCACCACCACTGCGTCCTGTGCCGGGGTGTTGTCGTCGATGACAACTGTATGGCCGTGCGGACCATAGGTAACTTGGGCTGCCAGCGTCTCATCTTCGACGACGACAGGCACCTCTAGCCTTCGCGCACCCGACAATTGAAAGGCATCAACCTCGTCCCAAGGTGAAGGTGGTCGGTCGGGCTCGGTCTCGCGCGCGGCAGCCAAGCGGACCAGTTCCTGCTCCAGCAACTCTTGCGCACCCAGTGCGGCTGCGGCTCGGTCGAGCGCACGGGGTGCCGCCCCGAGCTCATTGAGATTGCGATCGATAAAGCCGGTATCAAATTCGCCCTTGCGAAATCCAGGCGCACGACAAAGTGCCGCCAGAAACCCCGCATTATTACGTGGGCCAACCACGACAGTGCGATCGAGCGCGTCGGCGAGCCGATCAAGCGCCGCTGCGCGCGTCTTTTCATGGACGATGAGTTTGGCGATCATCGGGTCATAAAATGGCGTCACCTCGTCGCCAGTCTCCACGCCGCTGTCGACCCGAAGACCCTCCGCCTCGGGGAACTGCAATGCGATCAAACGACCCGTGGACGGCAGGAAGCCTCGTTCGGGGTCTTCCGCATAGAGGCGCGCTTCAACGGCGTGGCCATCGAGCCCGACTTGAGGTTGCGAGAGTGGCAACTTTTCACCAGCGGCAATTCGGAATTGCCACTCCACCAAATCAAGTCCTGTGATTGCTTCGGTCACCGGATGCTCGACTTGTAGCCGCGTATTCATCTCCATGAACCAGAATCGGTCGGTTTTGAGTCCGTTCGCACCTTCCGCGATAAATTCAACCGTACCGGCGCCGACATACCCTGCGGCTTTTGCCGCCGCCACCGCTGCCGCGCCCATCGCGGTGCGTAATTGCTTGCTCATTCCGGGTGCGGGCGCCTCTTCGATCACCTTCTGATGACGCCGCTGCAGCGAACAGTCGCGCTCATTGAGGTGAATGGCGTTACCCTGCTTGTCAGCAAAGATTTGCAGTTCGATATGTCGTGGACTCGCCACGTATTTTTCAATCAATACGCGCCCGTCACCGAAAGCGGCTTTGGCTTCACGCTGGGCGCTTTCAAGCGCGGAATCGAATTCGGCGTGGCGCTCCACGCGCCGCATACCTTTGCCACCACCGCCGGCCACTGCCTTTATCAGCACTGGATAGCCGATCTCGTAGGCTTTCTGTTTGAGGAATTTGGGCTCCTGCAACTCGCCGTGATAGCCAGGGACCACAGGTACGCCGGCCTTCTCCATTAAAGCCTTGGCGCGATCTTTCAGACCCATGGCTCGGATTGCCCGCACCGGCGGGCCGACAAAGGCGATGCCCGCGTCGACGCAGGCTTGCGCGAAATCCGCATTTTCAGAAAGGAAGCCATAACCCGGATGAATGCACTCCGCGCGCGCGGATTTGGCCGCGGAAATTAGTCTATCGATTGATAGGTAGCTCTGCGCGGCTGGGGACGGCCCGATCGGGGCCGCCTCATCGCAAAGCCGTACATGCAGGCTTCTCGCGTCAGCGTCCGAATAGACCGCAATCGTGCGCAGTCCGAGCCGCTTAGCGGTGCGAGCAATGCGGCAGGCAATCTCGCCCCGATTGGCGATGAGTACGGATTTAAACATGTGGGCTCGCGTCGATCGGCCCAATACTAGCGCGCTGGCGGGGGTGCCGCTTGGGCCTGTGGACGTTTGGGCGGCGCTGAATGATTGCCGGCGGGCTTATCGGCGCCAGCCTGGGCATTGGCGGTCCCCGCCTGGTCTTTCGGCGGAGGAGGCTCGGCATTCATAATGCTAACCGGCGGAATAGAGGCGGCCGAGGGAAAGTCGTAGCGGCTGTCGACTGGATGACCAGTCGCTGGCGCCCCCACGGCACTCGCAACGGATGGCAATACCGTGGCGGACGTCGGCGGTTGTTTCTCGGCTGGAGGTTCAGATTTGGCCCAAGCCGGTGCATATCGGGCGACATAGGTGTCGAAGGCCTGAACCTTCAGATTGGCCTTGAGCGCGCCAGTATCCTGAAACATTTCAAAAGCCGCGCAGCGTTCCGTGGTGCAGCCGTCGCGCATAGCCAAAACATGGGCAGCAATCCCATAACGATCGAGTTCAATCGCGCGGCGCGCGGTAGCGAAAGCGGCCAGTAAGTCATGATCGCCACGCTGGGCAACTGCGAATACGTCAGACAGCAAGGAAAGTCGCGCGGTGATATAAGCGACCGCTCTCGCCGTGCTTTGCGGGTCCGCGAATACTGCTTGCTCGCAAGCGTTTTCGACCTGCTCGCCGGCAACGCCATCGAGGCATGCCAGGGGCGACCCCGGGGCGATTGCATTCATACTGAGCTGCGAATCGCGTTGAAGCAGCGCGCGTTGTTCCGCTGTGCGTTCGTTCATTGCCAGGCGGTCGATAATGCCAACCGCAGCAAGCGCGCAGACCACGATGACAGACAGTGGGAGCAACAGGCGCAACCCGTCGCCGCGGGCGGCGCGGCGAACAGCCATCACCACCATTACAAGAAACAACGCTGCCAGGGCGCCCGCGACAGGCGCAGGCACGACCAGCGGTGTTGAAAGCAGTCCGCTCATAGACGTACTGTCGACAATTGGCATAGGCCTCGAGCCCAAGAGTACGTTTAATGAAATCCTGCGTTTACTGGATCTTGGCTCCCGAGGCTTTTACCACATTGGCCCATTTTTCGATGTCCTTGCGCAGGTAGGCGTCAAATTCCTCCGGTGTCTTCACCAGCGGAACCGCACCTTGTTTGAGCCAAGCCGTCTTAACTTCAGGGTTATTGAGAACTTTGTTGATGCTTGTATTCAGGAAAGTGATGATTTCCTTTGGGGTGCCCTTAGGCGCCATCACGCCCAGCCAGATCGTCGCCTCATAGCCGGGAACCGTTTCTGCGATCGTTGGCAGGTCCGGCGTAAGCTCCGAGCGCGTCAGACCGGTCGTGCCCAACGCACGCACCTGCCCGCCCTTTGCGAGTGCGGACATGGTGGTCACTGCGTCGAACATCATCTGAACAGTCCCGGAGATCACGCTATTGCGCGCGTCGCCCGAAGCCTTATGCGGCACGTGCACGATGTCGGTGCCGCTCATCGCCTTAAATAGCTCACCAGCCATATGATAGGGCGTGCCCGGACCGGACGAAGCGTAATTGAGTTTGCCCGGCTCCTTCTTCGCCAACTCGATAAACTCTTTGACGGTCTTGGCCGGAACGGACGGATGAACAACCATCAGCAAATCGGAATAGTTGATTGTCGCAACCGGAACGAAATCACGCATCAACTGGAATGGCTTATTAGGCAGCAACGACTCGTTTGTCGTATGGGTATTTGACATCACCAGCAGCGTGTAGCCGTCGGGTGCAGCCTTGGCGACCGCATCAGTGCCGATAATCGATCCTGCGCCGGGGCGATCCTCAACCACAAAGCTCTGTTTGGTTTCGTCAGAGAGATGCTGGGCGAGCACACGGGCGTAGACGTCAGCGGGGCCTCCGGCTCCGAAGGGAACTATCATTTTGACAGGACGGTTCGGGTAGTTTTGCGCCGCGACCGGCAAAGTCAGAAAAATTGGCAATATCAATGCAGCCAGACGAAAAAACGCGCGCATAAATCCTCCCCTTCGATGGCTCACTCAGTTTGATTATAAGGTCGTGTTTCTTTTGTTTATTCCCAGACGCACTTTACGTCCCACCAGCCGACTTGAAGCTCGGCGCGAGATCGCTTGCCGCGGCAAACGCGCCTTTAGCTTCCACTGACGTGAGCGCCACAGTGGTTCGTAGACCGGTGACACCTCCGCCGCTTCCTGCCGCCAGCAGCACCGCCGCCATCTGAACATCATTCGGGACTTCGGCGATGGTCAGAAAATCATATTCCCCGAACGTGAGATAATAGCCCAGCAGCCGGCCGCCGGCCTTCGATAACAAACGCGCCACTGAGTCAGCACGGTCCTCGGGCTTGACGATCATGCCCTTGATTGCGTCGCGCGTATAACGCCCCTGCGTGATGTAAATCGTCATGCCCTGGCCTCCTGCCGTGCTACATCCGCGCTGTCCAGAGCATCATAAGGAAACGCCGAGGCAAAATCGCGACAGCGCATTGTTAGAGCGCTCAAGCGCGGTCGAGCTGGCTCTCTTTGGCGACGCGTTCGAAAGCTTCGCCGGAACTTTTAATCCTGTACTGATAATCGTCGCCTTCTGACGGCAGCAGTTTGACCACGATATAGCTACCGGTCGCCGCCGTCCGGCCAAAGGTCGGCGACGTGTAATAAACCGTTTCACCGACTTGGTATTTGTGCGACCGCACCAGTATTTCAGGCGTGGCCACCGGTTGCACCGGCGGACTAGGCGTGCGGATCATTTTGGTGGCTTTTGCCGGAAGACCAGCCGTCGCCCGCGTGGTTTTGCCAACCGGTAGACGCGCCGATTTCGATGCCTTTTTCGCCGTAACGCGAGTGTCTTTCGCGCTCTTTTTTACGGTTCGCCGTGTCGTCTTGGCGGACCGTCCGGCGGTTTTTGCTGAATGTCTGCTCATAGTTTCAATATAGCAGCAAATTTCGTTTGCGGGCAAAGTTTTTTAGGCCTGAATGCTTGTGTTTTCAATAAGTTAGAGCTCGACTGGTGACCAAACAAGGTTAACGGCACATGACGCAAAATCGTCTGGTTTGCTGTCACAATTGGTCGCTAAACGTCCCAAACGAGACCGGAACTGCACCTTGTCTGCGGCGTTTGAGGTCGGGGTACGAGGAGTTTCACACCATGCGCGTCCTCATCGGAATTCTTCTCGGCATCATACTCACCGTCGGCGGTGCCTACCTTTATGATTCCCACAATGCGGCGACAGCCGCGAACTCCGTCAACGTGGAGCGGCCGATGGTCAACTGGGATGTCGTCGGCAACAACTGGAATCGCCTCACGGAGCGGGCCCGTGCCGAGTGGGTCCGGCTAGCCGGCTAACGCAAGCCTCCTCGAGAGCTGGTTATCTATCGAGTTGCTCTCGCATACCCACGCGCAGCGCATTGATGATGGCGCGGCGGTCTAATCGCGTGCCGTCATCGCCCTCTATTAGCAGCGGAATGCGACCGCTCAGTTCCAAATGGCGCGCCCATGACAAGGCGTCATCCAGCATCGCAAATTCCTTGAATAACAGTTGGGATTTCTCGAGTGGCGAAACGTCAGTTGACCCCTTGGGGCCGCTGTAAACACGATAGTGCATATTTGACCTCGCGACTTTTGACCCCCCGGTAGCACGCGCAGCTGCTCGCTTTTGACGAATAACGCGTGACCGCTGATCGGGTTCTTGACTGGATTTCCTGGCCAGTTCGCCATGCTATCGTGCCGGTTCCAAAGGAGGGCCGATGCAAGCGGCTTATTATGAGCGGAATGGACCCGCGCGCGAGGTGCTGCGCATTGGCGAAATACAAACACCGCGCGCCGGCCCGGGTGAAGTGCGCGTCAAGCTCGCCGCCTCGGGGGTCAATCCTTCGGACGTCAAGTCGCGTCAGGGCTCGACTCGCAAGATAGCGTTCCCGCGCGTCATTCCGCACAGTGATGGGGCCGGCGTGATTGACGAAGTCGGCGACGGCGTGTCGAAATCCCGTATCGGCGAGCGGGTATGGGTATGGAACGGCCAGTGGCGACGCGCTTTTGGCACCGCAGCCGAGTTTATCGTCGTGCCGACCACGCAGGCGGTCGCTCTACCAAGCAATGTGAGTTTCGAAGCCGGCGCTTGTTTGGGAATCCCCGCCATGACAGCTATTCACGCTGTCATTCTCGCCAAGGCCACCAAAGATACGATCCTTTTGGTCTCAGGCGGGGCTGGGGCCGTCAGCCAATACGTCATCCAATTTGCGAAGGCCCAAGGTGCCGCGGTCATCACTACGGTGTCCTCGCCCGAGAAGGCGAAAGCAGCGCGCGAAGCGGGTGCCGACCATACCATCGACTACAAGCGTGAGAGTGTTGGCGAACGGGTGATGGAGATCACGGGCAAGCGGGGGGTCGACGTTACGATTGAGATGGACCTGACTGCTAACGCCAAACTCATCCCAAGCGTCCTGCGGCCGAAGGGCAGCGTCATTGTTTATGGTACCGGACCGGAAGCCGTGCTCCCGGCCGCCTTCTGTTTGATCAACTCTATCCGTTTGCAATTCTTCCTGGTCTACGAGCTTGACGCGCCCGAGCGCGAACGTGCGCTAGCGGCCATCAATAGCGCGCTCAAAACAGGTTCGCTGCTCAATCGGATAGCACAGCCCACCTACTCACTGACAGATACCATTGCTGCTCATGAAGCTGTGGAACGAGGCACTATCGGCAATGTCATTGTGACTTTCTGAGAGTGCGTCATGGGCACGACATCACAACGCTTCGGCTGGTATCTGGCAGTGCTCCAGCTGTTCTTCACGTTGTGTTGGACAATCTATGTCATTTACCTCCCGAAACTTGCTGCAACCGCAGGACTCGCACCCAAAGCCGTCATCCTTGTACTGATGCTCGATCAGGCCATCTTCACGGTGTGCGATTTCTTCACCGGAATCGCCACCGACAAGGTGACGCGTGTGCTAGGTCGGCTTGGTGTGTGGGTTACCGCGGCGACGGCACTGTCCTGCGCTGCATTTTTGATCATGCCTTTGATCGCGGGGCTCGGGACGTCAATGCTGCTCGCTGTCATCGTTGTCTGGACAGTGACTTCCTCGGCATTGCGCGCACCGCCACTCATGCTGCTCGGCAAATATGCCCGGAAACCCTCGATCCCATATCTTTCAGCGCTCGCTTTGCTGGGTACCGGCATTGCCGGCGCGATGGGCCCTTATCTCACCATAGCGTTGCGTGACATCGACCCGCGCATACCTTTCGCGCTGGCCAGCATCGTACTGATGCTGGTCACGCTCGGCATGATCACAGCCGAACGCAGGCTGGCAGCGGCGCCCCGCCCCGCCAGCCCGCCGGTGCGTTCGTTCGGCACAATGACCACACCCGCCATCGTGTTTGCGCTCGGCATGATCACGTTGGCGCTCGGCTATCAGATGCATTTCGCAATCGACAGCGCGCCTCTCTTCCTCCGTTTCACCAATGCGGCCTCGCTGCAATGGCTGATGCCGGTGTTCTGGATCGGCTTCAACATTTCGATGTTCCCGGCGGGTATCATCACAAACCGCCTCGGCGGTTACACCGTGATGGGCGGTGCTGCCCTCGTCGGCGCGCTCGCTATCCTCGCGGCCCATTTGGCGCAGGGTCTCGGGCAGATGGTGGTCGCGCAGTTTGCTGCAGGTGCGGCCTGGGGTGCGATTCTTATGAGCGCCTTCACTGTCGCCTTTGCGATTGGCGAGAATGGCGGTGAAGGTCGCATGTCCGGATTGTTGTTTTCGGCACTGGCATTGGCGACGCTGACGCGTATGGCAACGGTCGCCACCGGCTTCAATGCCGATCCAACGCTCAAGGCGGTGCTTCAATGGGTGCCAACTATATGCTGGGCGGCGGCAGGTTCAGCGTTGCTTTATTTGGCGACAGCGGGTGTAAAACGCTGGGTGGCGCGCTAGGGCGCCACTGACGCCTCGGGGAAGCCGGCGGCATCAAGAGCGCGCCGCACCAGGCCAGACGTTTTCGCAACTTCAAGCAGCTCGCTCGCAATTTTCAGCGCAATCGGCCGTCCCTGTGGCACCGCCACTGCGATGCCCGTCTGCTGGAAATTGCCCGGAAGCACGCGTGCACCAGGCAACTTGGGCAGCAACCCTGCAAACGAGTCATGTGAAAGGGCGAAGGCATCGCCCTGTCCTTGTCGCGCCATCTCGGTCATCTTATCTACGCTCGGCACTTCCTCGACGCTGGCATCCGGCGCAGTCCGACGCGCGCTGCGCGCGGTCGTCGTGTTGGAGATGGCAACAATTCGGCGGCCCGGCTGATTGACCTCGTCAATGCTCTTAATCGTCGAGCCCGCCGGCACCAAGTAAGTGCTCGCGATGAAATAATAGGACGGGCCGAAATCCACGCGCTTTGCGCGCTCGGCGTCCTGCGGCATGAAGGCAATGTCACACTCGCCCTTCGCAACCGCATCAGTAACCTGACCTGAATTGTCATAGATCTGCAGGGCCAATGGCAACTTCAGTGCCGCCGCGAAACCGCGGATCAAATCGACGGTGACGCCTTTCACATCACCTTTGCCGTCCTTGATGGCAAAAAAGGCCGAGGCTGCCGGCGCAACGACCACGCCACCACGAAGCTTTCCTGTAGGTGCCAGCTGCTTGAGGTTTTCCGGGCTCGCCATGACGTCAGCGTTAGCACGCGCCGACGGAGCGGGCTACTGCGCCAGACGTTGCGATAAAATCGCGGCTGTTGTCCTTGCCGACACATCCTACTGCTTGTTCGGTCGGTAGTCCTGATTGGTGAAAGCGGGCCGCGTCGGGCGCGTGATGACGACAAAACCGTTCTCCGTGCCCTGGTGGCAGGCATTACAAGCCTGTGTGAGCTTGTCGTAGCCGGCGGTGAAAGCTTTGTAATCCTTGGCCTCGATCGACTTTTCAAGCATGGCGATCTCCTTGGTGATGACCGCGTCAAGCATCTCCGCCAATGGCAGGTTCTTGAAAACCGGCACGAAATCCTGCACGTCGCCCATGATCTCCTTGATTTCGCCGAGCTGATATTCAGCGAGCGGCCAGTTGCGGGCCTTGGCGGCAAACCAAAGTTTGTTGTGCTCCACCAAGATCAAATTCATGAATTGCTCCAGGCCGGGCACATAAGCTTTCGGCGTTTCCTTTCCTGCCGCCTTTGGCGCTTCTTTTGCCTGAATTGATGTCGGCGCTTGAGCGCGAACAGCGAGCGGCAGCGATGCCGCTGCAAGCACGATCCCGACTGTTAAGCAGCGCATTTGCGGACCTCGTTTGACGAGCGCGAAATTTCTGTCACCGCGCAGCATTCAATGCAAGCCATGGAAACAACATTAGAATATATCTAATTTGTATTGCCGCCTTCGCCAAACGTATGAAGCCATAGAAGAGTAGCATCCGTATATACGAAGCGTTCTTGGAGGTGACATATGAGATTCATTCTGGGCGTTTTCGTCGGCGCGGCACTGATGGTCGGCAGCGCCTATTTGCACGACACCGGGATGGTGCGGGCGGGCCCGAAGCAGCCGTTCGTGAATTGGGACACGGTTATTAAAATGTGGGGACGATAGTCGGCCTGATCACATCCTAAATACACCAAACCGCGTCTCCGGCACCGGCGCATTAAGCGTTGCGGAGAACGCCAGCGCCAGCACACGGCGCGTTTCCGACGGCGCGATGATGCCGTCGTCCCACAACCGCGCAGTGGCGTAATAAGGATTGCCCTCGGTCTCAAATTGATCGCGCAACGGTTGTTTAAATTCTTCCTCCTCGACTTCTGACCATTTGCCGCCGCCCGCCTCGATATTGTCGCGCTTGACGGTCGCCAGCACGCTCGCTGCTTGTTCACCCCCCATCACGGAGATGCGTGCGTTAGGCCAGGTGAAGAGGAACCGAGGACCATAAGCGCGCCCGCACATACCGTAATTTCCGGCGCCGTACGAACCGCCGATGATGAGCGTGATCTTGGGGACCTGCGCGCAGGCGACTGCCGTCACCATCTTCGCGCCGTCTTTAGCAATCCCACCGGCCTCGTACTCACGTCCAACCATGAAGCCGACAATGTTTTGCAAGAACAGGAGCGGAATGCGGCGCTGGCAGCAAAGCTCGATGAAGTGCGCGGCCTTAAGTGCGCTTTCGGAAAAAAGAATTCCATTGTTACCAAGAATGCCAATCGGCATCCCGTGAATGTGTGCGAAGCCCGCAACCAATGTCGAGCCGTATAGCGCTTTGAATTCGTCGAACTCGGACGCGTCTACGACGCGGGCAATGACCTCACGCACATCGTACTGTTTCTTCAGATCGACCGGCACAATTCCGTCCAGCTCGTCCCCGTCGAGTGTGGGATCGCGTGATTTCATCAACGGAATGTTGACGGCCTTTTTCGTGTTCAAGTTGGCGGCAATACGACGCGCGATGCTCAGGGCATGATGATCATCTTGCGCGTAGTGGTCGGCGACCCCGGATTTGCGCGCATGCACGTCGGCGCCACCCAATTCCTCTGCGCTCACGACTTCGCCAGTCGCAGCCTTTACCAGCGGCGGACCGCCCAGAAAGATCGTGCCCTGATTCTTGACGATGATCGTTTCGTCCGACATGGCTGGCACATAAGCGCCGCCCGCCGTGCAGGAGCCCATCACGACCGCTATCTGAGGAATCCCGAGCGAAGATAGCGTTGCCTGATTGTAGAAGATGCGGCCGAAATGCTCGCGATCAGGAAAAACCTCGGTCTGGTGCGGCAAGTTCGCGCCGCCGCTATCGACCAGATAGATGCAAGGCAATCGATTTTCGCGTGCGATCTCCTGTGCGCGCAAATGTTTTTTGACCGTCATCGGAAAGTAGGTGCCGCCCTTGATGGTGGAGTCGTTGCAGACAACCACGCATTCGCGACCTTCAATGCGGCCGATACCGGTGATCAGGCCTGCTCCGTGAATCGCATCGTCATACATGCCGTTGGCGGCAAGCGGCGAGAGTTCGAGAAAAGGTGAACCGGGATCGATCAGATTCATAACCCGGTCGCGCGGCAACAACTTGCCGCGGCCCACATGCCGCTCGCGCGCCCGCTCCGGCCCGCCCAAAGCCGCTTCGTCGCGTCGCGTCTGCAACTCCGACACCAGCGCGCGCATTCGTTCCGCGTTGGCACGAAATTCGGCGGCTTTTTTATCGATCGATGACGACAGAATCGCCAAGGGCCCCTCCCTATCAGAAGGAAAGTTGCCTTGATGGAACCCGGAACGCAATGGTGGCCAACCCAACGTTGCAATTCAGCAATCTGCGGAACCGACCGGTGCGGCTAAACGTTTCCGCACGAGGTCTCGACATCGTCGGGAAGTTCGAGGGGCATCCAGAGGAGGATTCCGTGAGGAAAGCTAAATTGCTGTCGACCGTAGCAGTGGCGTTGTTATTGAGCGCTGGTATCGCATCGGCACAGGGCATGGGTAAAGACACGCCGGAGCGCGCGCCTGCAGCGCAGCAAAATGCGCCAGCCGAAAAGGTCGCACCGTCAATGAAGGGCAGCGAGCATAAGGCCCCGCAAACGACCGGACAGGCCACCCCTGACCTGAAGTCCGGGAAGAAGGAAACGACCGGCCAGTCGCCAAAGTCGGACGCTGACGACAAGGCCCAGACACCCAGCCGGTCAACCGACAAAATGGGTACGGACAATAAGCCGGGCGCTGCTGCGACCGGTAAGTCCGACGTGAAGGACGAGAAGGTCCGCTCCAAAACCGAGCAAAACGCTCAAAGCCCGAACGGCGCGGCATCGAAGTCGACCCAATCGACCACCGAGCAGAACCGGGCCACAACTGGGCAGGGTGCAGCGGGCGGATCAGCAAAGCTCTCGACTGAGCAGCGCACTAAGATCACCTCGATCATCAAAGAGCAGAAAGTGGAACGCGTAAATCTGAACGTGTCGATCTCGGTCGGAACGCGCATTCCCGCTAATGTGCGCGTGCACCCACTGCCTCAGCAGGTAATCGTGATCTATCCGGAATGGCGTGGTTACGACTACATTCTGGTCGGCGATGAGATCGTGATCATTAATCCGCGTACGCACGAGATCGTGGCTGTTATCGAAGCTTAACCGTTGCACGACGGTATTTGGTTGGCGGCCGGGAACTTTCCCGGCCGCTTGCCATTTCATCGCCTTGTTTTGAAACTTTTTTCAAAAACCGCCCGGGTTCCGGGAACGACCGTCCCCCGCTTCCGTTGTTCCGATTGCCGCCAGCCGGCATCACCCCCCATAGGGAGGCAAACGATGAAATCGTTGACCACTCTCACCGCCGTCGCCGCGCTCATCGCTGGTATTTCTTTTGCCCAGGCACAGGGCACGATGGGTTCGCCGTCTTCAGGCAGCAGCATGCAGAAGTCTCAAACAATCGGAAGTTCGCCGTTTTGTATTAACACATCAGCGAGCGGTGCGCTTAATTGCAAGTATGCAAGTATGGCAGCCTGCGAAAAAGACGCGAAGCCACAGAACCTGAATTGCTCGCCGAACCCGAACAAGGGCACGACCGGCTCAAGACAGTAAAAGTTAGTAAGTGAGTAGTGGCGTAGCGGCCCCGCGCCGGATCCATCCGGCGCGGGGCTTCAACGCGCCGAAAAGACTTTTTTTCGCGGGTCGCGTGCGGCTTCGCATGGAACGCGCGCGTGCATTGCGGCGTTTAATTATTGAGACCATCAATTAGCAAACGAGGACCACAATGAACAAAGATCGCGTGCAAGGCAGCGTCGAACAAGCGAAAGGCAAGATAAAAGAAGTGGCCGGCAAGGCGACCGGCGACACCAAGCTCGAAACCGAAGGCAAGGCTCAGAAGACCGCTGGCAAGCTGCAAAATACGATCGGCGGAATGAAGGATGCGGTGAAGGAAGCCGTCGACGATTGACGGCTGGCGGACCACACGTCCACTGCGGACGCCCGGCGCTTGCGCCGGGTTTTCCGTTTTGCGTGCTTCACCTAGCCGTCGCACGCTACTAGGCTTGCCTCGTCTAGACCGCGGAGGCGCCGATGGAAGCCCTACTCGACAGCTATAAGGACCTCAGGCTGAAACTTGACGGCATGGTGCCGCCCGGCAACGGTTTTCACCGCAATTTGCTGTTCGACGCGCTCTACAGTTCGCTGCCGCGGGATCCGCAGGTGAAGGTGCAAATCTACAATGCCGAGATTGTGCCAGGGGGCTACACCAATTGGCACAATGGCGCAGCGTTTTTCGTGGCGCTGCAAGGTGTCTTTGAGGCACATTTTCAGGAAGGAGTGCTGGTCAAAGCGAAGGCCGGCGACTGCTATTCAGAGCCGATCGCCAAATTCCACCGCGGGCATAACCCGCATCCCGAACTGCCGTATCTTTGCATCGGGGTATGTTTTACGTCTCCCGATCGCGAGCACGTCACAAATTCGATTGAACGCCCTTGGTAGATGACGCGGCAGCACGCGCGGGGCTGCCATCACATTTTCGCGTTTGGAATAGTTGATGGCCCGTGTTTTGTTCTTCGTCTCGTGCAACTGAAAAGATGCCCATGTCCCGCCGATCCGAGGTCAGCGCCGGCATCCTCGCGTTCCGCCGCAAGCCCCGGCTTGAAGTGCTGCTCGCGCATCCCGGTGGCCCTTACTGGCGAAACAAAGATGAAGGCGCCTGGTCGATTCCAAAAGGCAACGTCGAATCCGGCGATCTGCTCGCCTGCGCCAAACGGGAATTCAATGAGGAAACGGGCCTCGTCGCTGCCGGGCAGTTCGTTGCGCTATCCCCGGTCCGTCAAAAGAGCGGCAAGGTGGTACATGCCTTTGCGCTCGAGGCTGACTTCGACCTCGTCGCGTTTTCCAGCAACAAGTTCGAAATGGAATGGCCACCGCACTCAGGCAAACATCAGAGCTTTCCTGAAGTTGATCGTATCGCCTATTTCACCCTTGCCACCGCCCGCAGAAAGATCTTGCCGGGGCAGCGCCCCTTTATCGAAGAGTTGGTGGTGCAGCTTAAAACCTAAACTCGTCGCACCGTAGGCCAATCGACCTCGTCTTCCGCAAGCACCCAGGTTTCGTTAAGCGCCGCGGTGCGCCACTCGCTCCAGGCCGGCAGCGCCATAACCGCATCCATATAGGCTTTCGTCGTGGCAGCAACATCAACGCCGTAGGTATGCAGACGCGCCACCACCGGCGCATACATTGCATCGGTCGCGCCGAATCGCCCGAACAAAAACGGTCCACCGTTCTTCAGGCCGTATAGCGAGCGGCATTCGGCCCACATCGCCTCGATGCGTTGTAGGTTGGCCAATGCCTCGGGCGTCAATTCGCGCTTGATGATTGGACGCCACATATTCATCGGCAGATGCCGGCGCAGCGGCAGGAAACCCGCATGCATTTCATTGGATATGGCGCGCGCAACCGCCCGCGCCGCACTGTCGGCCGGCCAAAGCCCGACGCCAGGGTATTTCTCCGCCAGGTATTCCAGGATCGCCAGCGATTCCCACACGCGTACACCCCCGTCGATCAGCGCCGGTACCTTGCCTGTGCCGGAAACCGGGCCAACAACCTGTTTGAAATTGGGTGAGTTGAGCGAAATCACGGTCTCTTCAAACGGAATGTTCGCCACTTTCATCGCGATCCACGGCCGCATCGACCAAGACGAATAGTTCTTGTTGCCGATAATCAGTTTCAGCGCCATCACAGCCCCGCTTTATTCAGGCGCGTCGACAGGGCCGCCGACCTTTTTCCAGGCGCCGAAGCCGCCCTGGATATGTGCAACGGGTTTAAGTCCCATGCGCTGCGCCGTTTGCGCGGCAAGCGCGGAGCGCAAACCGCCGGCGCAAAAGAACACAAATTTCTTATCCTGCGCGAAGACCGGCTTGTGGTACGGGCTCTGTGGATCGATCCAAAACTCCAGCATGCCACGCGGGCAATGGAACGCGCCTGGCACCCGACCATCGCGCTTTAATTCGCGAATGTCGCGGATATCAACCAGCACTGTGTCATCGCGGCCGGCGAGTTTAACGGCTTGCTCGATCGGCAATGTTTCAATCTCGCGCTCGGCAGCGTCGCACAAGGCTTTATATCCAACTGTGATGGTCTGCGGCATTGCTTTTCTCCGTGAGCGCATATGCTGGCAGAGCCCCAAGCCGCACTCAAGCCGAGCAGTTGAAGCTTGCCGTGCAAGCAGGCACCATCGTGCACAAGGAGCCACGTGACCCCTATGACAGCCCTTGCCTTTCCTGATCTCGCAGCCTGCGCCTGGTTCCTCAGCGCCTGGATTGTTTATTCGATTGTGATCGAAAAAAGTGCGAAAGGCCGCACCAGCCTTAACGCACTCATGAATGGCTATCGTGACGAATGGATGGAGCGTTTGCTGGAGCGCGACATGCGTATGGTCGATGCCCAGGTCACGGCAGCGCTGCAGAATGGAACTGCGTTCTTCGCCTCCACCAGCCTCATCGCCATTGGTGGTGCGCTGACGCTGCTGCGCTCGAGCGACGAAATAATAATGACCGTCATGCCACTATTGCCGTTCGGCACCACACCGTCGCGCGGATTGTGGGACCTGAAGATGATGGGTTTGATTATCATCTTCGTTTATGCGTTTTTTAAGTTTGCCTGGTCGTACCGGCTATTCAACTATTTCGCCATCATGGTCGGCGCGGCGCCACTACCCGCCGAAAAGGACACCCCCGCGGCCCAAATTTTCGCGCACAGAGCGGCGAGGCTTTGCGCGGACGCGGGCCGCCATTTCAATCGCGGCCAGCGCGCCTTCTTCTTCGCGCTCGGCTATCTGGGCTGGTTTCTCGGCCCGATACCCTTTGCGCTATCGACCGCCGGCATTCTGATCGTAATGTGGCAGCGGCAATTTGCTTCCGATGCACGCAAAGCATTTGAAACGGATATCGCCGAACCAATGGCCGCGACGACGAAGCAGCGCAGCCTCAAGCCATCCCCATCAAGACGGCGATAGCGGCTACGATCAGCACCGCCAGTGACGCAGCAAGCGTGGTGACGATCCGTTGATCGCTATATCCAGTTTCTTGATGACCGGCTGAATCCGCCGACGCCTGTGAATGGGAATTCAGTGACATGGGCGCCCCCTTTGAAAAGGCATGGCCTGGATGGTGCGCGAGCACGCCTACACGAACTCGGGCGCACGAATCGCCCTGATCGATAAGGTTATCATTTTTGCTGTCTGGCGGCTTCGCGTGCGCGCTTTCTCAACTTCCAGCCAGATCCGCGAGCCGCAGTTGGACGCGCTCCTCGCCTTGCCAGCGATCAACAACGATTTGACCGGCGGCGTGCAAGGCCCGCCCGCGATTTTCCAAAAGCGCCTTCCCAAGCGGCTGGCCAACGGCACGGAAGGCAATCGCGTTCACGAATTTTCCGTCGTTTGAGCGAAAGCGCGCGCGGATGTGATTCTCACCAACCGGATCGGCATACACAAGCGAGTGCGCCGGCAACGCCAGCAGCGGTTCCGGATTACCTGCTCCATAAGGTCCGGCACGCGACAGCAGATCAGCGAGCGCAAGATTGAAACCGCCAGCAGCAATTGCTCCGTCGATCAATAGTGCATTCTCGCGCCGTGCGGCCTCGACCGGTGCCGCCAATGCATCTTCGAGAAAGGCGCGGAAGGCGCCGAGTGCACCCCTTTTCAGGGTTACCCCTGCGGCCATGGCATGCCCCCCGCCCTTGAGCAAAAGGCCTTCTTGCACTGCGCGGCGAACCGCACGGCCCAGGTCAACACCGGCGATCGATCGCCCGGAACCCGTGCCCATACCGCCGGGCTCCAGTGCAATCGCAAAGGCCGGACGGTCATAGCGCTCCTTCAAGCGCGCCGCGACCAGCCCAACCACGCCCGGGTGCCAGCCTTCGGCGGCGGTGACAACGACCGCGCCCTTTTCTTCCAAGCCGAGAGCGGCGAGCGCCTCGGCTTCCGCTTGTGCCAATGTCGCCTGCTCGATCTGCTGCCGTTCACGGTTCAATCGATCGAGTTCGACAGCAATGCGTGCAGCTTCGCTCGGGTCTTCCTCCAGAAGAAGGCGCACGCCGAGATCGGCGCGGCCGATGCGCCCACCGGCATTGATGCGCGGCCCGAGCAGGAAGCCGAGATGCCAAGCCTCCGGCGGGCCCGAGAGCCGCGCCGCGTCCATCAGGCTCACGTGCCCGACGCGCTCGCGCCGGCGCAGCGCGATCAAACCCTTGGCGACGAAAGCGCGATTGAGACCCCGCAAAGGCACCACGTCGGCGACGGTACCGAGTGCCACAAGATGCAAGAGCGAGAGTAGATCAGGCTCACCCCGTGCGCCGGCCCAGAAATTGCGCTGGCGCAACTCGCGAGTGACGGCGACCAATGTCAGGAACACCAGCCCAACCGCAGCAAGGTGCCCGAGGCCGGACAGGTCGTCAGCCCGGTTTGGGTCAACGATAGCAACAGCGTCGGGAAGTTTTTCGTCGGCCTGATGATGGTCGATCACCACGGTTTCGAGACCGAGCTTTCTCGCTTCGGCGAGCGGCTCGAGACTGGTGATTCCGCAATCGACCGTGATCAGTAGTTTTGTGCTGCGGTCGGCGAAGGAGCGGATGGCATCCACGTTCGGTCCATAACCTTCGAAGATACGGTCCGGGATATGGATGATTGGATCCAGCCCGCAGTGGCGCAGGTAGTGGCAAAGCAACGCCGACGCGGTGGCACCGTCGACGTCATAGTCACCGAAGATAGCGACGCTTTCGCCACGAATGACGGCATCAGCGATGCGCGTCGATGCTGCCTCCATATCGGTTAGAGTGTGCGGGTCCGGCATGAGCCGCTTGATGGTGGGGTCGAGGAAACTCTCGACTTCATCCACATTCACATTCCGGCCAGCCAAGACACGCGCCAGCAGTTCGTCCAGGCCATGACGTTGCGCTATGGCCAGCGCCCGCGCCGATCCCCGCTCGTCGAGGCGGTCACGCCATGCCCGCCCGGTCAACGACTGTTGGACACCGAGAAAGCAACGGTCACCGGGATTGAACTGTATTGCTGGCAGCGCCATCGCCGTATGCCGTTGGCGGGACGGGATCGCCCCGTTGAGAATCGGTTGTCGGAAGTCCCATATAGTGACGAAGGCTGCGGGCGCACACCAGTGCGGATCAGCCGGCAATTTCCGCGTGGATACGTAGCAGCTCCGGAATGGTCGCAGGATCCCGCCGGCCAAAGCCGCATTCCGTTGCAATCGAAAAGCTCTTTGCATGCCGTTCGGCGGTCGCCAATCGTTCGCGCGTGCCGGTCACGCCATCGGTGTAATGCACCAAACCGAGGCTGAGCTCGGTCTCCGGCTTGAGACGCAGCCGCGCGAGCGGCTGAAAGTAAGCGTCGTCGTTACGATCCCGCGGCACGGGCATGTGGATAACTTGGATCGTGCGCTTAATATCCGCAGAAAGCCGGTTCGCGACATCGACCATGTCGCCCATGTCGGTCGGTTCGACGACATGTTTATGGTTGGAGTCGCCGTAGCAAAAATGAAACAGGAGCTCGATCTTGGCGGGCACATGATTCGCAAGGTCGGTCAGAATGCGTGAGAACGAGGCGAGCATTTCTGCGCGTGTCTTGCCGTAAGCGTTGGCCTCCCCACGCTGGAGCCGCGCGAACACGGCCGAAGCCACATCGAACTGGATGGCGATCTGGTCGTGCGGTAATGCCACCGCGATCTTGTCAATTTCGCGCTTGAGCGCCTCGTTGTAGATCGGATCGAGCGGCTGGTGCAGATCGTCTTGGAGGAACAACCAGATAACCGAATGCGCGGGCACCAGGTCGATCTGAAAGCGCACTCCTTTTGGAATCACGCCCTGCGTTTGGAGAGCAGCGAATTCGTCATAAGACGCCTTGGCAATATCAGCATAAAAGAGATTGTCGAAGCGCACTTGCGTTGCGTTTTTCCCAGGCTTCAATCGGTAACGGACGCGCGCCGTGCCAGTGGCGTGGACACGGAATAGCTCATCGGATTTTTCAAGCGCCGGGTTTTTGGCGAATGCGGGCTCCAGCCAGGTGATCCAATCGGAGCGCTCCCCTGTTTCGCCATCGGGGATTCGTTTCAAGCGCGGCCCGAGCACACCGGCCACTATCTGGAAGACCTCGCGCGCGTCGCGAAGCGGTACGCTCCCGACGAGATGAACATGGCGCATGCGAATTCAGTCGAGATAAAACTTTTCGAATTGACGGTGCTCGGCCATTACCCGGCGTACCGTGCCGGTGACCGATCGCATCACCACCGTTTCCGTCTCGATCACGTCCTTGCCGAATTTGACTCCGCTCAACATGGCGCCGCTGGTGACGCCGGTGGCTGCGAAAAGGCAATCGCCCTTCACCATGTCTACGATCTCATATTTACGCTTTGGATCTTTGATCCCCATCTTCAACGTGCGTTCACGCAGTTGTTCGGTATCAATGATGAGCCGCGTCTGCATCTGACCGCCGATGCAGCGCAGGGCGGCGGCGGCCAGAACGCCTTCCGGCGCGCCTCCGATGCCGAGATAGATGTCGATGCCGGTTTTTGGCTCAGCGCAATGGATCACACCGGCGACGTCACCGTCGCTAATGAGGCTGACCGCAGCGCCGGTCTTGCGCACTGCCGCGATGATGTCGGCGTGACGTGGCCGGTCGAGAAGTATGGCGGTAATTTCTGACGGCTTGACGCCTTTCGCCTTGGCAAGGCGCATGATGTTTTCATCAGCCGGTGCATCCAGGTCGATGGTGCCCTTCGGGTAACCAGGGCCGATGGCGATCTTCTGCATATAACAGTCGGGCGCGTGCAACAGCGTGCCGGCATCGGCCATCGCGATGGTGGCAATCGCCCCAGGCATGTTCTTGGCGCAGAGCGTCGTGCCTTCCAGGGGATCCACCGCGATGTCGACCTTGGGGCCGTGCCTCGTGCCGACTTTCTCACCGATGAAAAGCATCGGGGCTTCGTCAATTTCCCCCTCACCGATCACGACCGTGCCGTCGATGGGTAACTTATTGAGTTCTCGCCGCATCGCATCAACGGCGGCCTGGTCGGAGGCCTTGTCTTTGCCATGGCCGCGCAGCCGCGCCGAGGATACCGCCGCACGTTCGGTCACGCGGACAATCTCGAGGCTGAGAACGCGTTCCAGCAGCAATTCGGGCTGGACGGTAATACTCGCCATTTGACGCTCCCTCACAAACGCGGGTCTCGCCTTGACTGGCGGCCCTTAGTTCTTCTCGATCCGGATCACCTGCGGCCGGCCTGAGATCACCCTATCGCGCCCCACCGCCGCAAGTGCCTTGCGCACTGCGTCCTCGCTTGTTGCATATGTGATGAGAATAACGGGGACGGAACCAGCCTTAGTGTCGCGACCGAGGTGCGCCGGGTCATGGCGCTGCACAATCGACTCCAGCGAAATGTCCTGTTCGGCAAGCCTTTTGGCAATGGTCGCCGCAGTTCCCGGCTTGTCGCGCGCGACAAGCCGGATGTAATAGCCGCCTTCGTGGCGTTGCATCGGGGCCTTTCGCACGCTTACAAGCCGGGCCGTCGGCCTGCCGAAGGGCGCCGTCCGCACGCCGCGCGCAATATCGCCAATGTCCGAAAGTACCGCCGAAGCCGTGGCCGCGCCACCGGCGCCGGGGCCAACGAGTGTCAGCGGATTGATATCGGTGGCATCGATCGTTACCGCATTGGTTACACCCATGACCTGGGCAATCGCGGAATCCTTCCGCACCATGGTCGGATGCACGCGTTGCTCAATGCCCTTCGGCGTTTTCACAGCAACGCCCAAGAGTTTTACGCGATACCCAAGTTCATCCGCAGCAGAAAGATCAGCGGGAGTAATGGAGGAGATCCCTTCCACATAGATCGCGCTTTGGTCGACTTTCGTGCCGAACGCAAGACTTGCCAAAATAGCGAGCTTCTGCGCGGTGTCGTGACCATCGATATCGAAGCTCGGATCGGCCTCCGCGTAGCCCAAGCGTTGCGCCTCCTTCAGGCACTCGGCGAACGACATCTTGTCCTGCTCCATCCGCGTCAGGATGTAATTGCAGGTGCCGTTCAAAATGCCGTAGATGCGGTCGAACGAATTGCCGGCCATTCCTTCACGCAGTGTTTTGACGATTGGAATGGCAGCGCCGACTGCCGCCTCGAAATTGAGCGCGACGTGCTTGCTCTCAGCTAGCGCAGCAAGTTTAACGCCATGCCGGGCAAGCAGCGCCTTGTTGGCAGTTACCACCGATTTGCCGGATGCAAGCGCCGCCTCGACCGCACCCTTGGCCGGATTCCCAGCACCGCCAATCAACTCGACGAAAACATCGATGCCCGGATCGCGCGCGAGCGCGACTGGATCAGCGAACCATTTCATCTTCTTGAGATCGATCCCGCGTTCTTTCGTACGCGAGCGCGCACACACTGCAACGATCTCGATGGCGCGTCCGCAACGCGCCGTTAGTGCTTCTCGCTGACGCGCGACCTGGGCAACCAAGACGGCGCCGACCGTGCCCAACCCGGCGACACCCACTTTCAGGGCTGTGGCCATGAATGTGTGTGCCCGTAGTTAGCGCCGCGTAGCGAGTGGAACGACGTTGTGGAGCTGCTCCGGCGCGTGCTCGAGAAAGCGGCGGACATTGCGCGCGGCCTGGCGAATACGTTGTTCATTTTCCACCAGTGCAATACGTACGAAGCCTTCGCCATATTCGCCAAAACCGATGCCCGGTGACACCGCGATGTCGGCCTTTTCTACCAGCAGCTTCGAGAATTCTACGCTGCCAAGGCCCTTAAACGGCTCTGGAATCGGAGCCCAGGCGAACATCGAGGCGCGAGGCGTCGGTACGTGCCAGCCCGCACGACCAAAACTCTCCACCAGAACATCACGCCGCCGTTTGTAAATCTCGCGCATGTCTTTGATGCAACTGTCCGGACCGTTGAGTGCAGCGGTCGCCGCGACTTGCACCGGCGTAAAGGCGCCGTAGTCCAGATAGGATTTCACCCGACCAAGTGCCGCGATGATGCGCTCATTGCCGACAGCAAAACCAATGCGCCAGCCCGGCATTGAGAACGTCTTGGACATCGAAGTGAATTCAACAGTGATGTCGATCGCGCCCGGCACCTGCAGAAGTGAAGGCGGCGGATGGTCGTCGAAATAAACCTCGGCGTAAGCGAGGTCGGACAACACGAAGATCTCGTGCTTTTTCGAAAAGGCGATCAAATCTTTGTAGAAATCGAGCGTCGCTACATACGCGGTCGGATTTGCGGGATAGCACACCACCACTGCGGTCGGCTTCGGAATCGAATGCACGATCGCGCGTTCAAGCGTGTGGAAGAAATTTGGCGTCGGTTCGGAAGGCACCGAACGGATAGCGCCGCCCGCCATCAGGAAGCCGAAGGCGTGGATCGGATAGCTCGGATTCGGTACCAGTATGACATCGCCAGGCGCAGTGATCGCTTGCGCAACATTGGCGAAGCCTTCCTTGGAACCGAGCGTGGTAACGATTTGAGTGTCGGGATTGAGCTTCACACCGAAACGGCGCTCGTAATACGCCGCCTGTGCGCGACGCAGTCCCGCAATGCCGCGCGATGCCGAATAGCGATCGGTGCGCGGCTTACCCAAGGTGTCCTTGAGCTTTTCGATCACGTGCGCAGGCGCGGGCAAATCGGGATTGCCCATGCCGAGATCTATGATGTCCGCTCCCGCGTTGCGGGCTTTCGCCTTCGCCTTGTTCACCTCTTCGAACACATAAGGCGGCAAACGTCGAATGCGGTAAAACTCATCCATCGGCTCAAACCTTAAGGTCAGCTGCCCTGCCCGCGCAGGCGTTACCCTGGCTGGCTTTTATCACGGGTTCGCCTTGGCGCCAGCGGGCTGCCCGTTTTCAGCGTCTTTAGGCGGCTTTTTGGCCGCTGGAGCGGCCTTCTTGCCGGGTGACGGGCGTCCTTCCTGGCGGTCGCGAACGTTGGCCAGCTCCTTTTCGAGCCTAACCTGTTCTTCTTCCGTCATGGGCACCGATGCGCGCGCCGGGGGCATGTCGTGCACCGCCGGGTATTCGTACGGCGTCTCAGGCCGCGCCGGGGCATTGGCGGGTAAACCCATGTCTGCCGGTAACTTGTCGATAAGCGGACCGGCAGAGCAGCCCGCAAGAGCGGCAGCGAGGCCCAAGGTGGCGGCCCATAAGGTTCGTTCGAACACGCGCGCCATGCTCCGCAGACTACCGGACGCACCGGAAATCGATGTAGACTCAATGAATTATAACATAATCCTGCTACCGGGCTAATATGGCCACAGCAAGGTTGTGCCGAGCTGTAAGGCGGAAGTTACCATGCGCAAAACCGCGAGCTTGCGAAGAAGTGCGGGCCGGGCCACTTCAGTTGGCAGGGGCACGAGCGAAATGAGCGTAGACAAGCCCAGCGCAGAGCCTGCGAAGGCCGGCAACGTCGATATCGAGGCATTCTCGCGGAATATCGCGCGCATGATCGAGGAAGGCGGCAAAGCACTCGCCGCCTATTTAAAGCCGCGCGAAGAAGGCAAGATCAAAGGCGAAATTTCCGAAGACATCACCGACGCGGTCAAGTCGGTCGGCCGTGTGGCCGAGTACTGGATGTCCGATCCTCGACGCGCGCTCGAACTACAAACCAGTCTCGGCCGCGCCTATCTCGATCTGTGGGCCAGCGCCGTCAAACGAATGGCCGGGGAAAAGACTGAGCCCGCCGCCGCTCCCGATCCGAAAGACAAACGCTTCGCAGATCCCGAGTGGACGCAGAATCAATTCTTCGATTTCCTTAAGCAAGCCTATCTGCTCACCACCCAGTGGAGCGAGCGCCTCGTCAGGGATGCCGCTGGTGTTGACGAGCACACCCGTAAGAAAGCCGAATTCTACGTCAGGCAGATAGCCAACGCGATCTCGCCATCAAATTTTGTATTCACCAATCCGGAATTGTTGCGCGAGACCCTGTCATCGAATGGTGAAAATCTTGTGCGTGGCATGCACATGCTCTCGGAAGACATCAAGGCCGGGCACGGCCATCTCAAAATCCGCCAATCCGATCCTTCCATGTTCGACGTGGGTGGCAACCTCGCGGTGACGCCAGGCAAGGTGGTATTTCAGAATGAACTTATGCAACTGATCCAATACGAAGCGACCACGAAAGAGGTGCTGAAGACACCATTATTGATTGTGCCGCCATGGATCAACAAATTCTACATTCTCGATCTCACGCCGGACAAATCCTTCATCAAGTGGTGCGTCGATCAGGGCATCTCCGTCTTCGTGGTGTCGTGGGTCAACCCGGACGCTAAACTTTCGCAAAAAAGCTTTGAAGAATACATGCGTGAAGGCGTCATTGCGGGCCTCGATGCAGTTGAAGCCGCGACGGGCGAAAAACGGGTCAACGCTGTTGGCTATTGTGTCGGCGGTACACTGCTCGCGGTCACCCTCGCCTATCTGGCGGCAAAAAAACAGAACCGCGTCAAGTCAGCCACGCTGTTCGCAGCACAGGTTGATTTTACATACGCTGGCGACCTGATGGTGTTCGTTGATGAAGATCGCATTAAACAACTTGAATCGCACATGAAGGAGCAGGGCTATCTGGAAGCCTCGCGCATGGCGAATACATTCAACATGCTGCGCTCAAACGATCTGATTTGGCCGTATATCGTCAACAATTATATGCGCGGCAAGAAACCGCTGCCTTTCGATATTCTCTATTGGAACTCCGACGCCACGCGTATGCCCGCGGCAAATCATTCTTTCTATTTGCGCAACTGCTATCTCGACAACAAGCTGACCAAAGGCGAAATGGAAATCGGCGGCGTTACGCTTGACCTGCATAATGTGACCGTCCCCATCTACAATCTTGCCACTCGCGAGGACCACATCGCGCCGGCGAAATCAGTTTTGTGGGGTTCGCACTATTTCGGTGGACCGGTGAAATACGTGCTTGCTGGCTCAGGCCACATTGCCGGCGTCGTCAATCCGCCAGACAAGCCGAAATACCAATATTGGACCGGCGAAAAACCAAGCGGCTCAAATGTCGAAAACTGGCTGAAGAAGGCGACCGAGAATCCTGGCTCGTGGTGGCCGGATTGGCTGAAATGGATCAAGATGCAGGATGCCAAGACTGTGCCGGCGCGTAAGATTGGCGGCGGCAAGCTGAAGCCGACCGAGAATGCTCCAGGCTCTTACGTCAAAGTGAAAAGCTGGACGTAATCCGGCCTCACGACGCAAGCCGACATTTTCAAGTGGCAGCTCAACAGCTGCATCCTGATGACGTGCTTAGGCGACAAAAGCCACCGCATCGCCTAATGTCCCACCGCTAGAAATCGAGGGAGGGTTGGTAATGACCAAGGAACTGTTGTGGCTGACACTAACGATCATTCTGACCGGTGTGTTGTGGGTGCCTTACATTATCGATCGCGCCATGGTGCGCGGGCTGATGGGCACCATGGCAAACCCCTCGCGGCACGACAAGCCGCAGTCGGCCTGGGCGCAGCGGCTGTATTTTGCTCACACGAATGCAGTCGAAAATCTGATAATCTTTGCACCGTTGGTGCTGATCCTCGATGCCCAGGGCCATTCGACTGAAGGCACAGTAATAGCCTGCGCGGTCTACTTCTGGGCACGGCTTGCACATGCCGTTGTCTATACAATGGGCGTGCCCGTCCTGCGCACGCTCGCGTTTTCCGTCGGGTTCGTAGCCCAGGCAGCATTGGTGCTGGCGGTTTTCGGAAAGCCCTAAGTCGTTGGCGCCGCGCGGTCAGCAATCGCGCGCAAATCAATTCCACGCGGCAGCTGGCCGAATGCGGAACCGCCATCGCTACCAAGGCGTGAGGCGCAAAACGCGTCCGCTACCTGCTGGGGCGCGTGTTTGACAAGCAGATTTGCTTGAAGAGCGAGTACAAGCTCGCGCACAAGCGCGCGCGCTTGCGACTCGTCGGTGCGGTCACGCGCGGTGAGATGCTTCTCCAATCGGTCCATAAAAACTTTGAGTCGAACATCCTTGGCATCGCCTAACTCGCGCCGCAAAACATCAATGGCATTCGGGGTGCGCTCGATTGCACGCAGCATGTCCAGACACATGATGTTACCGGAACCTTCCCAGATCGAGTTGACTGGCGCCTCGCGATAGAGCCGCGGCATGATGCTCTCCTCGATGTAACCGGAGCCACCCAGGACCTCCATCGCCTCGTAGGTCACAAAGGGCGTGCGTTTGCAGATCCAGAATTTCGCGGCCGGCGTAACCACACGCCGGATCACCTGCGCCGTCTCATGGTTCTCGTCATACGCGCGCGCGAGCCACATGGTCAGCACAATCGCGGCCTCGGACTCCAGCGCTAAATCGGCCAACACATTCGTCATCAACGGCTGGTCGATCAGTTTTTTCTGGAATGCCGTGCGGTGCAGGGCGTGGTGGATCGCCTGCGCGATCGCCTGCCGCATTAAACTCGAAGAGCCGATACAGCAATCGAGCCGAGTATAATTTCCCATCTCGATAATGGTCGGAATGCCCCGTCCCTCTTCGCCAACAAGCTGCGCATAGGTGCCCTGGAATTCCACCTCGCTCGATGCATTGGAGCGATTCCCGAGCTTGTCCTTCAGACGAAGAATCTGAATGGCGTTGCGCTCGCCCTCCGGCGTCCAGCGCGGCATGAGGAAGCAGCTCAACCCTTTCGGCGACTGTGCAAGGACAAGAAAGGCGTCACACATCGGCGCTGACATGAACCATTTGTGCCCGTAAAGCCTGTAGGATCCATCGCCTGAAGGTTCGGCTTTTGTCGTATTGGTGCGCAGATCCGAGCCGCCTTGATTTTCAGTCATGCCCATGCCGATGAGTGCCGCACTTTTCGTGGGCGCGGGCTGAAAGCGGCGGTCATAGTCGCGAGAGTAAATCCGCGGCAGCCATTCCGCAGCGATCGCCGGGGCATGACGTAGTGTTGGCACCGAGCCGTAGGTCATTGCGAGCGGGCAATAGACGCCGCTTTCGATCTGCCCGAGCATGTAGGTGCCGGCCGCCCGGACGACATGTGCGCCGGGCTTCGGTTGCGCCCATGGGCTCGAATGGAGGCCGGCTTTAAGTGCAATTCCAAGCAACTCATGCCAGGCCGGGTGAAATTCGACCTCGTCAACACGGTGACCAAAACGGTCAAACGTTCGTAGTTGCGGCGGGAATTTGTTGGCATCGAAGCCGAGCTGAACGGTTTCCGGTTTGCCAAGCCTTGCGCCCAGCGCAGTCAACTCAGCTTCGGCCCACCCGGCACCCTCACGCCGGACCGACTCGCGGAGCACGACATCGCTTGAAAACAAATTATAGGGTTCAAGCGGCGGCGGCTGGTTCTGGACCTCGAACATGGGTCGTGGTCTCCCGCAATGATCTAACCATTCTACCAGCCGAATCAGGGGAACAGCGCGACCTGCTCAAGCCCCATCGTCTCCGGCCAGCCCATGATCAGATTCATGTTCTGGACCGCCTGGCCCGAGGCACCTTTGACGAGATTGTCGAGCGCCGAGACAACAATGGCCCGGCCCGGAACGCGATCCTTGGCCATGCCGATGAAGGTCATGTTGGAACCCCGCACATGTCTCGTATGTGGAGTTTCACCGAACGGCAGGATGTGAACGAATGGTTCCTTCATGTAGGACTTTAAAAGTAGCGCATGAAGATCCTCGGGCGTCCACCCGCGCCGGCCCCGTACATAGATGGTCGAGAGAATGCCTCGGTTCATAGGCACCAAATGGGGAGTGAAGGTGACGACCACCTCACGACCGGCCGCAACTGAGAATTCTTGGTCGAGCTCCGCCATATGCCGGTGGTGGCCAACACCGTAGGCATGGAAGCCTTCCGAAACTTCCGAGAACAGCATGGCCTCTTTGGCCGCGCGCCCCGCCCCTGTCATGCCCGACTTGGCGTCGACGATAATTTCGTCGAGCTCGATCGCTTTGTTCTTGATCAATGGAATCAGGGGCAATTGTGCGCAGGTTGTGTAACAGCCCGGATTGGCGACTAGCCGCGCTTTTTTTATCTCGCGCCGATGGATCTCCGTGAGCCCGTAAACCGCCTCCTTCTGCAATTCCGGTGCATGATGTTCGTGGCCATACCATTTGGCATAGGCCGCGGTGTCCGACAGGCGAAAGTCGGCTGAGAGATCGACGACTTTGGTCGAGGGCGATCTCGCCAATAGATCTTTGATCACTTTCTGCGTCGTCGCATGTGGCAGTGCGCAGAAGGCCACATCAAGAGCTACCCTGCCCCAGTCGAGGCCATCGATGGCGACAAGCTGCGGCAACGCAAAGGGCGAGAACTGCGGAAATACATCGCGCATCGCCTTGCCCGCGCTGCGCTCGGCGGTGAGCAGAACGATCTCAGCGCGTGGATGGCGTAGCAGCACACGCACCAGTTCGCCCCCAGTGTAACCAGAGGCACCCAACACGCCGATTTTCGCTTTCGTAGCCATGAATCGATCCTTATCCAGAAGTCTTAAAGAACTACCGGAAGAAGGCCAACAGCGCGGTTTTGATTGGGAATTTGTGCCGCAGCCTTAATCCGGCGGCACGGGAGACGATAAAGCTACGCCCGTGCCAGGTTGGCACGGCGGCGGAGCTTTTTTGCTGGAACCAGCGTCGTCATGGGCGGGGCATATAGGCTGCGGGCCTTGCCGCGTCAACTCTCGAGCCGACCAGCGGCAGAGGCTGCTCGTTAAGCATTGCCTTGACGACGACTTCACGCGCCACCGCCCGGTCAATCCCGTAGGCCGCGATCATGTCCTTGCAATCGGCAACGATGGCATCGGCGTCCTGCATGATCTTCAGCCGCTTGAAGTGATCATCATGGTGCAGGCCCATGCTGGCGCCGACAATGTCGAGAATATTGATGATGCGGAATGGCCAGTCGCGTTCGTGCGCGCACAATTCACGATGGTCGACGTGATAGATTGCGACCAACGCATCGACGCCTGCGGCCTTCGCGGCTTCCAATTCGGCAAGCTGGAGGCCGCGCTTGTAGTCCGGAAGCGCATTAAGCGAATTGCTCATGAGCCCCACAGCGGGCTGATTGAGATCCACGATCTCTATTCCGGGTACCATGCGCAAGAGTTCGGTGCCGGCCTCGACCACGCCTTTAACGCCCGGATGCTTATGCAGTGCAATCCGCATGGCGATCTGATTTTTCAGCATCGGCCGTAGATCTTCAAAACGGGTCTTCAGAAACAACATGAACGGCGTCATTTCGAAAGGTCGCGACCCCCTCACCTTCTCGATCGTCGGAATTGTCGTTTCAGTGAACTGCACGTGGCAACTCGCGCACCAGGAAATCACCCCGGTCTTTCCCTCCGAAAGCTTGTCGAGAGAGCTCGTCGCGACGCGGCCAGATACTTCGGTGTCTCCAGTGCGCAATTGGATCACGCCGCAGCAATGAGTTGGTCCACCCATGACGCGATACGTGACGCCGAGCGCGTCCATCATGTCGAGCGCGGTCAGTGCCATATGCGGAGTCTTGAGCAC